>CAZGNU010000035.1:0-17534 GCA_964527325.1 uncultured Candidatus Peribacteria bacterium
TGGTTTGATTTTTCAGTAAAAATTTTTAAAATTTAGTCCAAGTTTGATATTTATTATTTTCAGATTTTTAACCTAAAGTGTTAAAATATTGAATCTGAACAAATAGACTCTATTATGAATGTTTTTTATTACAAATAATAGATTATTTAAAAGATGAATTAAATATCAATAAGTCAGAAATTATTTATATAAATAAGGAAGATTTGCAATGGGATAAAATAGTAGATTATAAAGATTTATATGATTTAGTAAAAAATTATAAATATATATTTGTAGATGAGATTCAAAATATAAAATTATGGGAAAAGGCTATTAATTCTTTACATAATAATTGACATGATGTATATATTACATGATCAAACTCTACATTACTTTCAGGAGATCTTGCTACAAATCTAAGATGAAGATATATAAAAATAAATGTATATCCGTTAGATTATAATGAATTTATATTATTTCATAAATTAAAAAGTGGAAAAGAAAGTTTTGACAGATATATCAAAATTTGATCAATGCCCTATTTAGTAAACTTACCATATGATGAGTCTATAGTAAATCAATATTTAGAAGCAATATGAGAAACTATAATATTTAGGGATGTAGTAGAGAGATTTTCGGTTAGAAACGTATCTATTTTTAATCCATTAGTATTATATATTGCAAATAATATTTGAACAATATTTTCCGGTAAAAGTATTTCAAACTTCTTAAATTCACAGAAATTCTCAATTTCAAATACAACAATACTTTCTTATTTAGGTTTTTTAAAACAAGCTCTTATTATAAATGAAGCAAAAAGATACAAAATTAAGTGAAAAAAAATATTTGAAATTAAACAAAAATATTATTTTACAGATTGGTGAATTAGAAACTCATTAGTTTGATGATATAAGAAACTTGATATTTCTCAGATATTAGAAAATATAGTTTTTATGAATTTATTATCTAAATGATGGGATTTAAAAGTATGAGAAATTTGATGAAAAGAGGTAGATTTTGTATGTGAAAAAGATGGAGAGATTATGTATTTACAAATTGCTTATTTATTAGAATCAGAAGAAACTAAACAAAGAGAATTTTCTTCTCTTCTTGAAATAAAAGACAGTTGGCCAAAATATGTACTATCTATGGATGAATGAGCTTCTTGATCTATTTCATGAATAAAATGGGTAAATATATGGGAGTTTTTAATAAAATAACTAAATAATTAATTATGAACAAAAAAACAACTTTAATTTCTTTTATTAAAGCATAAACAATCTTTTTACAATTATTTTTTGTAAAAACAAAAAATATAATTAAAGTTTATAAAAATAACTAATTTTTAATATAAAAAATGGAAATTAACTTTGAGAAATGGAATAAACTAAAACAAAAATTACATGAAAGTGATAAGAAATTTTATTTTAAGGAGTGAGAGATCTGGTGGATAAGTTTATGACAGAATATTTGAACTGAATCTTTTTGAAAATGAGAAAATTTTAGAAGACCTATACTTGTTTTAAAAAAATTATCATGAAATTCGCTAATATGTATACCTTTTAGTTCAAAAAAGAAAAAATGAACATGGTTTGTAGATTGTACTTTACATAACATAAAAAGAACAGCACTATTGTATCAAATCAAAATGATTCATACAAATAGGTTTGAAAGAAGAATATGACAAATAGATGACGATGATTTTATTGAAATCAAAAAGAGACTTAAAAGTCTTCTAAGTCTCTAATAATATCATCATCCTGCCTAAGCAGGAATCGGTGGGAAATCCCAAAAGTATTATCATTATACACCAACTTTACAAAAAAACAAAACTTTTTTGTAAAAACAAAATTTTATGTTAAAATTTCTAACAAATAACTTTATAATTTTAATATTATGACTGAAAATGTTTTAGATTTCTTGAAATCAAAAGAAGTAAAGGATACCTTATCTGAATATGCTATAAAGCATTTATATTTATTTTGATCATATTCTAGATGAGAACAAAATAGTAGTAGTGATTTAGATCTAGTAATTGAATATGATAGGAATATATACAAAATAACTTTATTTGATTTAGTTAAAATAGAGGATTTTTTTAAAGAAAAATTTTGAGTAGAAAAGGTTGATTTAGTAACTAAAAAATCGATTAATTCAAGATTGAAGCCATATATAGAAAAAGATTTATTAAAAGTTTATTAATATATTTATGAAAGATTCAGTAAAAAATTTAGAAATTATATTAGATAATATTTTAAAGTTGGAAAGATACATAGATTGAATATTGTTTGAAGAATTTATTATAAATGAAGAGAAATATGATGCCTGTTGTATGGTTTTACAGCAAATTTGAGAAATTTGATCTAAATTAGATGATTGAGATTTTAGTTTAGAAGAATTTCCAATATCTCAAATGAGATGACTTAGAAACAGAATAACTCATGATTATATATGACTTGATGATCAAATATTATGGGATACTATACAGGAAAGTATTCCACAGTTAAAAAAGATTATTTTAAACTTGTTAAAATAATCTTTTTATAGCTATAAAATTTTAATAAATTTTTTTTTGTAAAAACAAAATTTTATGTTAAAATTTCTAACAAATAACTTTTAATACTCAACCACAAATGCTTAAAAAAATACTTCTTATTATAATTTTATTATTTACTTTTTTTACACAATTAACTTTTGCCTGAGACACAATACCAGAACAAACACAGAAACAAAAAGATGCTATTCAAACTGCAGGTGATGCATATGAAGCGTCTAAAAAAGAAGCACAGGATATAGCTAATAAAACTATAAAAAATAATCAATGAACGATAGATGATGCAAAAAAAAGAGCTGAAGAAGCAAAAGAGATTGCTGATAGTGTATCTGCAGAATGATATTATAATGAAGAATTATATGCAAAAGCAGATAAGCTTAAAAAGGAAGCTGATGAACTTCAATCTACTTTAGATGATATTGTTAAAGAAGAATTAAGTGAAAGTAATGATGAAAGAGATGTATATAATCAATCTTTAATAGATAATTGAACATTAAAACAAAAAAAACAATGAACGCAATGACAAGCTGATATTTTACATGAGCTAGCTAAAGAAGCAAAAGAATATGCAGAAGCAAATCCTAGTGATACAGATGCTCAAACTGCTGCAACAGATGCTCAAACTGCTGCAACAGATGCTCAAACTGCTGCAACAGAGGCAGCTGATAAATATTCAGAATTTGATGAATCAAAAGATGATATTGCTGATATTGGTTTTAAAATAAACGTAAACGATATTACACCTGGGAAAAAAGTTGTAAAATGAGATACTGTGGCAATGAGTGTTAATAGGACCTTGGGGACTGTTATTCAGAGTATGATGATATTTCTTTGAAGTGTTGCTTTGTTTGTGATGAGTGTTGGTGCTGGATATATGATCTTGCACCATGGACAAGATGAGCTTTTGAGTAAGGGGAAGGCTATCTTTATGTCGGGGGTTTATGCTTTAGTTGTTGCTCTTGGTTCTTACTATCTAGTTGCGATATTTAGATTTATATTATTTAAATGAAATTAAAAAAAATTATGATAAAATATTTTTTTGTAATGATTGCTGTGTTATTTTCATGATTAAATTATGTAACAGCTGCTGCTCCAGCACTTAATTGTGTGTGATTACCAGGATGTGAGGACACAGATATAGCAACCCCTAAGGGAGTATCTAACTTTGATGAAAACATTTGAATAGAACTTGCAAATAATATTATATGACAAGTAATACAAATTGTTGCTGTTGTTGCAATTATTGCTTTGATATTGAGTGGTATTATGTATTTAATATCAGGAGGAGAAGAAGAAAAAGTTAAAAAAGCAAAAACGTGGATTATATGGTCTTTGGTTGGAGTATTTTTGTCAATATCAGCTTGGGGAATAATAGGGATACTAAATGAAATAAGTATGTAAGTTTATAAATTATTTAAATATATATTATGTGCAGTAAAACAAATACTCTTGGAATAATAAAAAAAATATTGTTAATTTTTCTTTTGATTATTTTAAATTTTTCTTTTGTTGGAATTTCATATTGAGAGGAAGAGCGTAAACCAACAAGAGAACTTTGAAATCCAACTATAAAAGATGGATTATTAGAAACAACATCTGATGATATAATTGAGGGAACGTCAGATGATTGATTAGAAGCAGTTTCTCAAATTTCAATTTGGGTAAAAGATTCATTAACAAGTGTAATAGTAGTTATTGCTGTTTGAACATTTTTATTTATTTGAATCAGACTTGCCTTTGCTAGAGGTAATCCTGAAGAATTTAAAAAAGCTATGATGCAGCTTATATATGCTGTTGTATGAGTTTTTATTGTTAGTATAGCTTGGGCAGTTGTTTCGTTAGTTGCTTGAATACATTTATAATTATATAAAAATGAATTTAATAAAAAAAGTGTTAATTATGCTGTTAGTTTTTGTTTGAATTATTGGTAATTCTATTGTTTATTGAGCCTGAGAATCTTGAGAATCAGAAGATCCTTGTATTCCAAACCTAGAGGATTGATATGAAATATGAACAACATTGGACGAATGTTTAGAATGATCTACTTTAGTTAGTTGAGAAAAAGCAAAAATTTCATGAACTGATTGAGTATGAGAAAAAATAAAAGCTTGGGTTGATAATATATCTTTGTATTTATTAATATTTGCTGTTGGATCAATAGTTTATGGTTCACTTATGATGACATTGAGTACTTGAGATGATGAAAAAATCAAAAAATCTAAAGATATTGTAAAATGGTGAATTATTTGATTTATTTGATTAATATCAGCTTCTGCTATTATTAATCTAGTAGTTAAAATTATGTATTCAATATAACCAAATGAAAAAAGTATTATTATTTATTTTTTGTTTATTGTTTTTTAGTTTTTTTATCTTTATGTGAAAAAACTACTTTTTTTGATGATTAGAAGCAGAAAGAAATAAGATAATAGAAGAAAAATATATAGAGCCTACCTCATTAAATAAAGATGAATATATTTCTCCCTTGTTAGGGGAAGATGCCTGAAAGGCAGAGGGGGGTAATATAGAAGTTTCTTTAAAATCAGCTTATAATATAGATTTTATATATATTCCAAGAGGTTTTAAAAATGATGTTTTAGAATATACCACTTCATTAAAAACTTTTTTAAATAGTAGAGTATTCTCACAAAAAATAGATGATCTATGAGTAGAATTATATAAAAAAAAAGGCAAGGTTAGGTGAAAAATGAAAGATGGTTCTATAAAAATGTTTTGAATTGAGGATATTAAATTATCAGAATTTACTTCAGTTGCATTACATGAATTTGCACATTTTATTGACTTATATTATTTAAAAAGGAGTCTTTTTAAAGATGTGAGTGACAATTTTTATAATATATCATGGACTTCTACAAAAGTAATAAAACCTTGATTATCATGAAATGATTTTGTTTCTGGTTATGCAATGACAAATAAATATGAAGATTTTGCTGAATCTTTTACATATTTTGTACTACACAATAAAGATTTTATAAAAAAAGCTAGAAAATCAGATATTCTTAAAAGGAAATTTTTATTTTTCTATAGATATCTTTTTAAAGGGAAAGAATTTATATTAACAGACTTTTCTGAATCAAATAAAGTAGAAAATTATTATCGGGATATTACAAAAATAGACTTTTCTTTAAAAAACTTTTTGGAATTTGTAAAAAATTAGATATAATACTAATACCTGGAAAAAATAACTTTTTAATCATACTCAAATTAAAAAAAGTGTTTTTTCAAAAAATACAATCATTTCAAACATTTCAGGAAATAAAAAAGTTAACTTTTTTGTGCGTTAACTTCAATTTTTATTATATTTTTCAGGTTGTATATTACGGTAAAATAATTTTAATATTTAAAAATCAATATAAAAAACATGCAAGATTTTTTAGATGAATTGGATTTAGAGTTAGACTCTAATCAAACTGATTCACCAAAACAAAAAACTGAGGGAAAAGTTCAGATAAAAAAAGTAGAAAAAAAGAAAGTTATAAATATAAATTCAAAAAATAACAACAAAAATTTCAAAGTAAATAATAATAGAAATAAAAATAATTATAAAAATAAAGACTGAGAAATTAGATGAAAATTTATTTCTAGATTTCCAGAAACAAAATTTTATCTTCCATCATTAAGAAATGGATATACTAGATATATGCCTATTGGAGGGAATAATGAAACATGAGCAAAAAATATGTGAATGCTTCAATATGGAGAAGATATTGTAATAATTGATTGTTGAGTACAATTTGCTGATGCTGATATGCTATGAGTAAATTATTCTATTCCGGATGTTTCATTTTTAACAAAATATAAAGATAAAATAAAGGGAATGTTAATAACGCATGCCCATTTAGATCATATAGGATCATTAAAGCATATAATGCCAGCTCTTTGAATGCCAACTCTTTATGGTACAAAATTTACTATAGGTTTAGTTAAAAAACAATTAGCTGAAGCTTGATTAATTCCTCATGCTACATTAATTGAGGTAGATGCTTCTTCTTGAGATAAATTTAAAGTATGATGATTTAAAGTAGAATATTTTAACGTAAATCACTCTGTACCTGATTCGGCTTGAATATATTTAGAATCAGAAGGTGGTACAAAAATAGTTCATTCTTGAGATTTTAAAATAGACCATACTCCAGCTATAGATAAACCAGCTGATTTAGATAGAATTGGAGAAATTTGAAAAAGATGAATTAGTTTATTTTTATCTGATTCAACATGATCTACTAGAAAAGGATTTTCTTTAAGTGAAAAAAAAGTTTGAGAAGAGCTTGAAAAATTAGTAGCAAATCACAAAAGATGAAGACTAATAATAGCTGCTTTTTCTTCTTGGATTTCTAGAATTCAACAACTTGTAGATATATGTGTAAAATATGATAAAACAATTTTTTTGAGCGGTAGAAGTATGATAGAAAATGTAGCAATAGCTAAAGAATTAGGATATTTAAAAATAAAACAAGGAGTTGTTAAAAAAATGACACCAAAAAATACAGAATGAATTGCTCCACATAAACAAATAGTTATTACAACTTGAAGTCAATGAGAAGAATTTTCAGCACTATCAAGAATGGCCGATTGAAGACATAACTCTGTAGAAATTATTAGATGAGACACTATAATTTTTTCTTCATCAATAGTTCCTGGTAATGAAAAATCAGTTATATGAATAATTAATAAATTAATAAGATTAGGTGCTAGAGTTATCACAAAAGATGATGGAGAGGTTCATACGTGAGGTCATGGTTTTCAAGAAGAACAAAAAATATTTTTGGACTTAATAAAACCAAAATATTTTATGCCAATTTTCTGAGATTTATATTTTAGAACTATTCATTGAAATACAGCTATATCTACATGATTTAAAGAAGAAAATATTCTAATGATAGATAATGGTAATATGGTAGATTTTGCACCAAACAATGGTAACGTATTCAAATCAAGAATCAAAGCCCCTATTCAAGAAATAGTAATTGATGGTTATGGTATGTGACTTGCAACTAGTCATGTAATCCAAGCAAGAGAAAAAATGATGAATTCTTGAGTATTGGTTGTTGCATTTAAGGTAGATAAAAAAACAAAAACTATTTTGTGACATATTAAACTTGAAACAAGATGACTAGTTTATTTAGATGAAGTTAGATTTATTCATAGAATGATTATAAAGAAATCTAGAGATGTATATGAAAATACAGTAAAAGATGTACCAGATATGTATGAAAAAGATTTAGTTAAAATTATAAGAACAGATTTAGAAAAATTCTTAAATCATAAGTTAGATAGAGAGCCAATGATTATACCTATAATTACATCTGTATAATTAGAAAAAAATCTTTACAAAACTCAAAAACAGATTAAACTGTTTTTGAGTTTTTATTACTTAATAATAAAAGATGAAAAAGATAGTAAATATTGTTTTAGTGTTATTGTTGATATTAGGTATATCATCATGTTTTACTTCAAAAGATGATGTTGATAACGCTAAAAAAGAATTATGAATAATTGAGCTTGATAAATCTGATGATTCATGATCAAACTTGAAAGATAAAATAGAAAAAGCCAAAGAAGGTATGCAAAATGAAGAAAAGGATAAAGAAGAAGTTGAAAAAATAGAGTTGGAAGTTGAAGAAAAAGAAGAAATAAAAAAAATTGAAATAAAATCTTTAACAGATGAACAATTTTTAGAATTTGATGATTTGTCATGAGAAAATTTACTTGACTGAGAAGTTGAAATTACTTGAAAAACTATATGAGAGGTAGATAAAATAATAGTAAAGTTTTCAAATGAAACTTCTGATTTTCCAGATGATAATTATACTTTAAAACAATTTGCTTCATGAGCTGAAACATTTTTATATAGAGCTTTTTCAAGATATGAAACCTTAGATTTTTGAAAAAACGTTTATGTATTTGAAGCTTATTCTTGAGAAAAGGTTTCAAAATTACAGTTAATTTTAAATGTAGTTAAGGAAGAAGAAAAAACAGTTGAAGAAAAAGTTAAACAGGTTTATGAAGATATATCATTAGATAGCTTACCTACAAAAGAAACATTTTGAACTCCTATGGATTTATGAGATTGAAAAGTTACATATAGTGATTTAAAAGGATTAGAAATTAAAAAAGAGATTAATTCAGATTTAACATGTGAAAATTTAACTGAACATTTAGTTGATAATATTGATACTTGGTTTTTTTGGAATACCTGTAGACCAATAGAAACAGATGAATGAATTAGTTTCTTTGTTGTTAGGTTAGACTGAGATGATAAATACGTATATGAAAAACATTATTATCTTTCATATCAATGAATTTATTGAGTACAAGAACTGGAAGTTTGAACGGGAGTTACTGATAAAAATATCTGAGAAAAAAATACAGAACTTAAAGAAAAAAATGAAGATTTTGCTATTATTGAAGTAGCTGATGATTTATTTAGGGAGATATTGAAATAGAGATAATCCATCCCCACTTCGTGGTACTTCCTTTAATACTAAAGGAAGAAAATTGTTTTAAGTAATAGTTTAATTTTACTTTTAATAAAACAAAAACATAAATAGCAAGGCTTCCTTTAGAATTAAAGGAAGCTGCCGATAGGCTGATGGATTTTAATTAATTAACTAATAAAAAAATTAATGAGAGTATTATTAAAAATATCATGAGAAGCATTATCATGACCAGAGCATAGTGGGTTAGATTTTGAGATTTTAGATGAGGTTTGAGATATGATAAAAGATTTAGTTAGACATAATATAGAAGTGTGAGTAGTTGTTTGAGCAGGTAATTTTATTAGATGAGCAGAAATAGAAAAATTGAACATTGATAGATGTAATGCTGATAATATGTGAATGCTAGCTACAAATATAAATGTAATAGCGTTATCTGATATACTTACAAAAAAAGAAGTAAGTACAAAAATAGTAAATGCATTTTCTATTGAATGAGTGGTAGAAAGATTTAATAAAACAAAGTCAGTAAAAGATTTATCTAAGAAAAAAGTTGTATTATTTTGAGGTTGAACTTGAAATCCATACTTTACAACTGATACTGCCTGAGTACTTAGAGCTTTAGAAATTGAGGCTGATTTGATGATTAAAGCAACAAAAGTAGATTGAGTATATGATAAAGATCCAATGAAATTCCATGATGCAGCTCTTTTAAAAGAGCTTACTTATGATGAAGTATTAGAAAATAATCTTTGAGTTATGGATTATACAGCTATATCATTAGCAAAATGAAATGGATTAAAATTGATGGTATGTAATTTAGCTGAAAGGTGAGCAATACTTAATTGTATACTTACATGAACATGAGGAACAACAATTAGTTAATTATTTTATTTTAATAACATTATAAATTTATGAAAAATAATAAAAAAATCATTATATATGTTTGAAGTTTATTTTTAATTGTATTTATTACTTATATTGTATATTATTTTATTGGGACTAACTTTATTAAAAAACAAATAAATAAAGAACCTGAAAATAATGATATGATAAGTGATGACTCAGTAAATAAAATAATACAAATAGAAGATAAAGCATTACAATATATAAATAATTGAGATTTTAAAAGTGCTTATGAATATTATGATAGTTTTTTGTCTTGAGATATTAGTGATGATGAAAAAATGATGTTTAAGGTAAGAAAAGCTCTAGCATATTTTAGTGAATGAGAAATTCTTAATCAACAAAAAATATTTTTTAAAAAATGAAAAAATATTCTTGATGTAGTAAAAAATGAAAATTCTGATTATTTAGAATATTGAGAATTCTATAGGGTTCTTTGATATTGATATGAAATTATAAGAGATTATGAAAATGCTTTAAAAAATTATGAGGCAGCATTAAATTATTCTACGGATACAGAACATTTGTTAAATATTACATGATGAATAGCTCATGTATATATGCTTATGTGAAATCCATATTTAGCAGATGAGTATATACAAACAGCTTTAAATATTGATCAAGATAATGTATTTATTAATCATTTATATTTAAGAAATTTATGATCTTTATGAGATTATAAAAAATCAGTAGAAATTGCTGAAAAAATAGTTGATAATATTGATAATATAGATGATTTATCAGAAATATATTATACTTTGTCTAATATGGCATTTTTAAACAATGATAGTAATAAAGCTTTAGAGTATGTAAAAAAGTGTTTAGAAACTAAAGAAAATTATTGATTATGTTATTTATCAAAAGCAAAAATATATTATTTTATGTGAAATGAGTTGTGATTTGGTATTGCTAAAAATGAATTAGAAAAAGCTTTACTTTATGATAAAAATTCAGCAATAGTATATGAATACATTTGATATGTAAATGAAGTATTAGATGATATTGATTGAGCTATATCTACACATTTAAATAATTATAATAATATTGTTGATAAAGATACTAATCTTTTTGATAATCAAAAAATACAACTAAAACAAAAATTATTAATAATTTTATCTAGACTATATTCAAAAAAATGAGACAAGGATAATTCTTTAAAATATTTAAATATACTTAAAAATAATATTATTAATTATTATAATTTAAAAATTATAGAAAACCAATTAATACAAACAGATTGATGAGATTTTAAGCTTTTGTTAGAAAATTCAAGTTTAAAGAATTATTTATCTTTATGGAAAACAAGTAAAATAATCTATAATAGAGAAGAAAACTGTACAGATAAAAATTCAAAAATATGTATTAATTCAACACTTTTTATGAATTTATATAAAACATGAGTAGAAGAAGAGTCACCTAAAAAAATTGATATTTTAAATATCAAAAAAAGTTGTAGAGATAATAAAGATAATCTTGATGATACTCTTATTATTGTGTGTAAAATTTTTAATAGTTAATAAAACAAACAAATGAAAACTAATATAAAACTTTTTATTATAATATTTTTAAGTTTATTTATATGTATAAGTAATGTATATTGAGTAATTAAATGGGATCGTGATGGTCAATCTTGATATATTTCAGATGATGGTACAGTTAGAGATAATAACTTTAATACTTTATGAACTTTTGATTCTAGTAATTGAAATTTTACTGATACCACTTGATCAACTTCTAATGTATTTAGTACAGCTGGTACAACACTTTCAACTCACCTACCTTGATGAGCTACTTTTTCAGTTACTACAGATGGTTTTCATGGTTATGACATGGCATCTGCATGATTAAATCTTGCTAATACAGCAGCAACAACCTGATCAAAATCGGAATCTACACAAACGGCAATTACAGATTATAATCAAACAGTTGCTGGTATGATGGGTGTAACTTATGATCCAAGTGTAAATTATGCATGATTACATCAAAATAATAGCGGAGGTTTTAATTATTGATGTTCAAATAATTCAAATTTTATGACATTTACACCATGAATATTATGATGATGAATGACATGTGAAGAAAAACAAGCAATGTGATATAAAATTGCCTGTGGAAAACAAATTGCACCAAATAATTATACTATACAACCACTCCCATGATGATGAGCAATAAAACCTAAACTACCTTGATGATGAACACAAACACCTATAATAACAACTACGACAACCACTGCTAGTTGTACTTATATTTCTGGTTGGAATCCAGATTGGAGTACTTGTAAAGTAAATACACCTTTTGATACTAGTTGAAAAACAACATGTACACAAACAAATAATCGGTCTGAGGTAACTAGTGTATATTCATGGTCAGTAGTCAACAAGTATTCAAATTGAGCTTTTATTACTTCTGTTCCACAATGAAGTTGTAAACCAAGTGTTTCTAAGAATCCTGTTGAAACAGTTTCAATACCAATAAGTATAGATTTAAATAATCCATCAACAAGTTCAACTTGTAATTGAACGTTGTATGCAAATAATAATGATACATGTATAGTAGTAATAGATATATTATGAAATATTTATCAAAATAGAAGTATAGATTGGAATATAAATACATGAATTTCTAATATAATAGATAATTCAAATGAAAAATCGAACAGAGTAGATTGATGATGATGAAATGCATTAAATTTTTCTTGAATATCTAATACTAGTATAACTTGAAAATCTATAACAATAAGTTGAATAAAATCAGTAAGTCCTTTTACTAGTAATAATTGAAAAATAGAATTTAAACTAGGTAATAATACTTATGAAGTTAATAATATAAATTATCATTTTAAAAAACCTTTAACTTGAAAACTAGAAGCATCTATAGATTGATGAACATCTTGGTGAATTATTCCGAGTTTATGAACACAAATAGATTATAGAATACTGTATAATAATCCTTGAAATATTAATATTATATATAATTCAATTACAAATAATGATTATACTATTTCTGCTTTTAATGATGGTTTAGAAATTCAAAGTATAGAAATAGACGAGAGTGATTATTCTAAATTTAGTGCAAGAATTAATACTTCTAAAAAAGAAATAGATATTTTACCAGATCCATCAATATGAGTAAAAGGTGCTTATATTCAATATACTCTTTGATGAAAAACTGTTAAATATACATTGTCAGATTTAGAATTAGCAAATAACACAGATGAGTTTGTATTAACTTGAGAAGAATTTAGGTGAGTGAGGGTAGTATGAAATTTGCAAGGATCTTGAAAACAAATGCTTACATGACAAGATGAAAATATTTCTAGCATTACTATGCTAGAAACAAGAAATGAAATAAGAAAAAATGCTTATATGTTTGTAAAATGAATGAATAATTGAGATATAATTAACGGAATAAGATATGTTGAATGAGAGGATGTGACAATTTCATGAGATCAAAACTATGAAACTTTGATAGTGAAAGATTGAAATGTTATTATTGATTGAGACTTAAATACTACATGAAAAACTTTTTGAATTATTGTACTTAAAAATTGATATAATTCGTTAACTGATTATGTATGAAAATGAAATATATATGTTAATAATAATGTAGTTTATATTGATGCAATAATATATAGTGATTGATGATTTATTAGTTCTCTAGATTGAAATCCTTTAATAGAGGATACAACTGAAAGAACGACATTATTACAAAAACAATTAGTTTTTAAGTGAAGTTTATTTACTAGAAATACTATTGGTTGATCAATATTATCAGGTTGATATTATTTATTACCTTGATCAGTACAAACAGATGATTTTGATAAAGCAATGTTATATGATCTGAATTATGTAAGAAGATGAAAAATATGATGGGATTGAAGTGATGAAAATTTGGATTGAAATGATAGAAATTTATGAAATAACAATCCTTTTGTAATAATATATAATCCTGAAATACAAACAAAACCACCTAAGTGATTTAAATATTAAGTAAAATCTTTTGACAAATTAACTCTTGTCAATATGATATCTGAGCAATTTTTAAGAGATTATATACACCCTTTTAAAAATTAATAAAAATAAAGGAAATTAATATATAATAATCAGGGAAAAATGTTAGGAAAATTAAAGAAAAGAAAAAGACTTAGAGTTCATGGATTTCTTAAAAGAAGTTCTACTGTTTGAGGAAGAAAAGTCCTAAAAAACAGAAGAAGGAAAGGAAGACATGCTTTAGCTGTTTCATACCCAAAAAGATACCAAGAAATCAATGGTAAAGCAAAAATGCATATAGTAGCATGAGGTATTGCTAAAAAATCACCTTTTGATTGAAAAGGTAATTATATAGTTAGAAAAAAATAAAGAAATTCCCCCCTAACCCCCCTTTATTAAAGGGGGGAATAGAACAAAAGAAAAATTGAAGCTCATCCCCTTTAATAAAGGGGATTATAGGGGAATTTATATCAGAGTTATTTACAATGATTCCAAAGAAAAATAGATTGACAGAAAGAGAAGTAAAAAAGGTTTTAGGTAAATCAAAACCTTTTTTTTCATATTGAATAGTTTTAAATTATAAGAAAAATAGATCAGAAAAAAATAGATTTGCTATTGTTATTTGAAAAAAATCAGTTAACACAAATGTTACAAGAGTTTTTTTTAGAAGAACATTTTACAATATAGTATCTGATAAATTAGAAAATAAGCAGTGATGTGATTTTGTTTTTGTCGTAAAAAAACAAACAAAATTGGACAAAAATGATCAAAAAAGTATTATTTCTTTTAAGAAAGATATAAATTTTTTAATAGGGAAAATATAGAAATAACCCATCCCCTCGTTCCTCGGTACTTCCCTTGAAAAGGGAAGAAATTAAATTTCTCCCATTTCCAAGGGGAGTACTTGAACGTTAGTGAGAGGGAGGGGTTAGAATTTAAGTACATAATAATTTTTAAATATAATAAATGAAAAAATTTTTAGACATATTATTAATAGTATTGCTTACTGTTATAGTAATTAATTTATTTAGTTCTGAAGAAAAAAAAGAGATAAGTGAGTCATTGGTATTTGAATTTGCTGATAATAGTTATACTATACCACCTTCAGTTTGAGTTAATGTTAATAATAATACAAAGCATGAGATTACTTTTAATACATGTAATGATATTATAATAAATTATGCTTGAGAAAATTTAACTTTTTCTAATAATTTTTGTAAAGATATTACTTTATGAACATGATCTGGAACTTTGATTGATTATTCTTCAGAATATAAAAAATTCTTAGAGATTTGAAAATATAACTTAACAATTAATTATGAAGGTAAAGAATATTTTGATCAATTTGAGCTAGAAAATAAATGATCTTTTAAAAAAATATTTGTAGGACTTTTTTACGCTCCTATATATAACTTAATGATTTTTCTGTTAAAATTATTTTGATGATGATTTGGTTGGGCAATTATTGCAATTACAGCTATTATTAGATTAGTGCTTTTAATACCTCAACATAAAATGATGTTGAGTCAAAAGAAATTACAAAATATTCAGCCAAAAATAAAAGAAATTCAGAAAAAGTACAAAGGTAATCAACAAATGCTTTGAAAAGAATTGATGGCACTTTATAAAAAAGAAAAAGTGAATCCTATGTGATCATGTGGATTTTTAGTAATTCAAATGCCTATATTATTAGTTATATATAATATAATTCGTTCTATTCAAGATAATTCTAATTTCTTTTATACATATAATTTTTTAAGTGATTTTGAATTAGGTTCAATAAATTATGATTTTTTCTGAATTGATTTAATGGCTACTGGTGGGATTGCTTGATTGTTGTTAGCAATATGAGTAGCAACAGTTCAATTTTTTCAAATCAAATTATCACTTGTTGATAAAAAGAAAGATAATAAACCAGTTGTGCTTGAAAAGAAAAAATGAGATAAATGATATAGTGAATTTATGCCTGATCCAGAAGTTATGAATAAATTTATGCAATATTGAATGCCAGCTATGGTTTGAGTGTTTACTTTTACACTATTTGCTGGAGTTGGTTTATATTGGGGAATATCGACAACATTCATGTTATTGCAACAATTAATTGTTAATAAAATTTTAAAAAAGTAAAGGTGAAATTGTTAAAAACTTTAGGAGTTTTTAACAATTTGAGTACAATGATTTTGTTATTTTATATTATCTAATTTTATTAACCAATGGCTAAAAAATTATTAGTTATGATTTCTTTGTTTATGATAAGTCTTCCTTCATATGCAGCTTATACAGAAATCGATTGTACTGCTTCTGATATAGATCCTGTTTTTACTGAAAATTCTTGTAATCAATGTTTTAATTGAACATGAAAAATGCAGTGAGATCATATAGGTTTATTAAGTGATTTATGGATGAATGTTACTGAAGTTCAAAAAATTGTTTATAAAGAAGAACAAGTTGATCCTGAAATGATCAATTTAGATTCATCTAATGTTACATGGACTCAAACTCCAGATTCTGAAAATTTTTGGGAATATACTGATGAATTTAATGCTTTGTATAGTGATACAGAATGAGGTTATGTACTTGATGCTTGATCATCAGTTACATGGTTAGAATCATCTTTATCTCATGCTTATAAATTAGATACAAATACTGCTGAAGCAGGTTCAAATATTGGTTTACTTGTATATCCAATTACAACTCACAATATTTTAGCAGATGGAGAAATAACAATAGATTCTACTGAACATAGAGAATGTGTACTTTTCACTTCTTGAGAAGCTGCAGAAGAAGTAGTTGAACCAGAACACTTACCAGAAACTGGTCCTGCTGAATTTATGTTATTAGCATTAGTTGCTATGATCCTAGGTTTTGGAGTATTACAATTTAGGGCTAGAATGTAAAAAATAATTAATATAATAAAAAGATAGATTTTCAAAATCTATCTTTTTTTGGTGGAAATAATAAAAAATATGGTTATATTTAGTGTACTTATATACGAACCCATCCCCCTGTGGGTAACTTCCCTTGAAAAGGGAAGAAATCTAATTAACTAAATAAATATGAAAATACCAGATATTATAAAAGAAATATCGAGAAAATTAAGATCAAACATGACAGAATCAGAAATTATTTTATGGAGTTTTATAAAATGATGAAAAATATGAGCTAGATTTTTAAGACAAAAGCCAGTTTACGTTTTTACTGAAGATGATTGATTAGATAGATATATTATTCCAGATTTTTATTGTTATGAAAAAAGGATAATATTAGAAATTGATTGAAGTATTCATAATTTAAAAAAAGTTTATGAATTAGATTTATATAAAGAACAATTATTACTAAATATGTGATTTAAGGTGATAAGAATAAAAAATGAAGATATTAAAAATAATATTAATGATGTAATAAAAACTATAAAATCTAACTTATAAATTTCTTCCCTTTTCAAGGGAAGTACCCGCAGGGGGATGGGTTCGAAATAAAGTACACTAAACTTTTGTCAAAAATCTATCTTTTTTTATCCAAACAAACAAAAAACCAAAAAAGTCAAGCCAATTATTTTGGTATAATTATAAAATTTGTGATATTATATAAACGTTATTTCCACTATTGGGTTTAAAACCCCTATCTTTAGATAGCTAACTGTTAGGT
>CAZGNU010000036.1:0-12677 GCA_964527325.1 uncultured Candidatus Peribacteria bacterium
TATTAATAAATTATAAAACTTTCTATCGAGTGCTCCAAAGGCTGATTGCGTATAATGGTTCGGATGTACGAAGTTTTTTTGTTGTGTGCTGAGCGTAGCGAAGCTCGCGACAAAAAAATTTGGGCCATGCCGTACATCCATTGTTATCAGATGTGTCGCTACATTCTTTGTACATCCGAACCATTATCATAAATGTCGCGTAGCGACATTTATGATAACTACACACTATACGAACTTTTTAATTGATTTTATCTAAAAATCAATTAAAATGCGATTAGTTTGTAATTAGAGGTTGTTATTTAAACATATTAAATATAATAAATTATGCTAGATAATCAAGATAAAATATTATGTAAAGTTGAGAGGGAATTAAAACTTAGAAATTATTCAAGACAAACATTAAAATCTTATAGAATATGTATAAATTATTTCTTGAAAAAAGTTAATAAAAAATATAATTTAATAACAGAAAAAGAGATTATTGATTTCTTATTATTTCTACAAGATAATAAAAAAGCTCCAAAAACAATAAATCTATATAAAAGTGCAATAATGTTTTTGTTTAATGATGTTTTAAAATCAAATTTAAAACTTAATATACATTTTTCAAAAGAAGTAAAAAAATTACCAATTGTATTAACAAAAAATGAAATTCTGAAAATAATAGATAATATAAAAAATTCTAAACATAAATTTATTATTTCTTTATCTTATTGAGCATGATTAAGAATATCTGAAATAATAAATTTGAAAACTTGAGATTTTGATTTAGAAAATCTTACAATACATGTTAAATGATGAAAATGAAAGAAAGATAGAATAACAATATTTCCAGAATCTCTAAAAAATGAAATTGTATGCTATATCAATAATAAGGATTGAGATGAAATCATGATTAATTCTCAAAGATGATGAAAATTAAACGTAAGAAGTTTACAAAGTATATTTAAAACAGCATTAAAAAAAGCTTGAATTAAAAAAAATGCTACTTTTCATAGCTTAAGACATAGTTTTGCTACACATTTACTAGAAAATTGAGTTGATATTAGATATATTCAAGATCTATTATGACATGCAAATATTCAAACAACTCAGATTTATACAAAAGTTATGAATCCAAAAATTAATAATATAAAATCACCATTATAAACCATGTTTAAAAAATTTAACAAAAGAAAAATATCAAGAAATAATTATCTTGATAAAAAAACAAAAATTAATAGTGAATTAGATATAAAAAATACTAATGAAACAAAAATCTTAGAACCTAAAAAATCTAATTTTTTACTTATATTAACAATATTTCTTTTTTTTATACTAATTTTAATATGAATATTTACATATAAAGATTATTCAAATTTTAAAACTGATATATTAGTAACTGAAGAAGTAATTATTGAAATTAAAGAATGAGAATTACCTTTAGATATTTCTAGTAAACTATGAATCAATAAAAGATATCTGAAAATATATTTAAAAAATAATAATCCTGATTATGAGTTATTAGCCTGAGATTTTTTGATAAGTGAAAATGCTAATATTAAACAAATTTTATTAGATTTACAAACTCCTATAATTGAAGATGAGATAGATATTACTATTTTAGAATGATGGAATATTTATGATATTGATGAATATCTGACAAACATGAAATTGATAAATAAACAAGAATACATTGATTACGTGACTAATCTTGAAAAGATTGAGAAACTTACTGAATTTTTCCCTTTTATTGAATGATTAGAAACACTTGAATGATATTTATACCCTGATACTTATAAAGTATTATCTAATAATTTTAAAATTAATGTTTTTGTTATTAAACAACTTGAAAATTTTGAAAACAAAGTTTATAAAGAAATATTAACAGAATATGATAATGAAACTGTAGAAGATGTTATAAATCTAGCAAGTATTGTTGAAAAAGAAGAAAAAGTACTTAGTGCAAAAGCAACAGTTGCATGAATACTGAAAAAAAGATTGAATGCTGGATGGATGATTTGAGCAGATATAACAGTTTGTTATCCATATAAATTAACAGCTGAAGAATGTAAAATGGTAGTAAGTAAATATATAAATGATAAAAATGAGTACAATACTAGAACTATGACTTGACTACCAAAGACTCCAATTTGAAACCCTAGTTTTGAAACCATAAATGCTACATTAAATTCTGAAAATACTAAGTATTGGTTTTATTTACACAATTCAAGTACTTGAAAAATATATTATGCTATATCTAATGCTGAGCATGAAGAAAATAAGAGACTTTATATGAAATAAAAAAATGACAGATTAAATTAATCTGTCATTTTTTTATTTCATATTCTAATTTTTCACCTTACAATTCCCATCTTTACATGTAGGACAAATCACTGCATCAATTCAAAATATTGCAATAATACCTAGATACACAGCAATTATAATTATTGCTATTCATGTACATGACTCAATATTTCAAAACGCAAAATCATTTAAATACAAAATTCTGATTCAAATAACAATTAATGCAATTCTCAAAATTGCAGCAAAATATCTCATATTTTTCTATATTAATTAATAAACACTTACCATATTATTGTTTTTTAAAATTAATCAAAATATATTTGAAATTCTTTTAATCTTTCTATTTCAGAGAGTGATAATTTTTCAAATAAATCTTCAATTGAAAATTTGTTTTCTATTAATCTAGAATTATATTTTTTTCACTCTTTTTTATAAATAAGTTCCTTTCTAAAACATTTTTCATCTAAACAATATTCTCACTCTACAATTCCATCTGGAATATTTATTTTTTTATCTGTTATATATCAAAGTCTGGTAGCTTTTTCAATAATATGGTGCCAAATATATCCAGCTCAAGTGATTCAAGTAACTCAGACCATTGAAGAATTATCATTATTCCCTATCCAAATTCAAATCACAAAATCAGGGTGATATGACACAATCAAATTATCCCTAAAATCAGAACTAGTTCATGTTTTTACAGCTTGTTGAATACTAGTATTTAGTATTGAATTAACTCAAAAACTTAGATCTCTATTATCTGGATCTGACAATATATCATATAATAAAAATTTATTAATATTATCTAAATCTAATAATTTAGAATAACTTTTTACTAAATCTTCTAACTTAATACTAGGATTTCATAAAACTAAAGAATACCCATAATGTTCAGGAGTTTTATCTAACTTGAAACCATAGTTTTTATAAAAATCATAAACTTCATTTAATCACAATTCTCTTGCAAGTCTAACACTTGCATTATTCAAACTATTTCATAGTGCTTTTTTGAATCTTACTAATCAGTATTCTTTTAGAGAATAATTATTAGAAATATATGTTTTTCATTTTTGAAAGCTATTATACTGACTCTCTAAATCCAAAATCAAATCATCTGGATTAGCTCAATTTTCCAATGCCATTAAATACAAAAATGGTTTCATTGTACTTCATGGTTGTCTTAGAGCTTTTATCACATCAACCTGTCAATCAATCTCACTAGAATTAAAATCACTACTTCCTTGATATAATAATACTTCTCTAGTTTTTGGATCAATTGCAAATATTGCTCAATTTGTTACATTTTTATTTTTTAATTCATCTAATGTTTTATTCAATATATCTTTTGCATATTGTTGTAATTCTGAATCAATTGTTTTAATTTTATTATTTGTAACATGTGGAAAAATATCAATATTCTCTTTTTTCTTTAATTTAAAAATAGTTTTTTCAAAATTATATCAAAGTTTATTTTTTACTTTTTCAAAATATGCACTGAAATTTTTCTCTTCCAAATGCTTTACTCAAGGATTATTAATAAGTGAAATTAAAATAGTTATTTCTTCTTGCGTTAAATTATTTAGATTGTTTTTTTTGAAATATACTTCTATTGCAGTATTTAATCAATAAATATTATTTCAAAAGTATAGATTGTTTAAGTAATTATTTAATATTATATCTTTATTTTCGAACCCATCCCCCTGCGGGTACTTCCCTTGGAAAGTGAAGAAATTAAATGAAAATGAAATTATAAATTCTCTTAATTTTTGTAGATAAGTTCTTTTATGATTTTTAAAATATTTATTTTTAATGTATTGTTCTGTTATAGTACTTCATCAACTTATAATTTTTCATGAAAATATATTAGTTTTTAGTGCTCATAATTTTGATAAAATATCTACTCAAAAATGAGAAAAATAATTTTTATCTTCTATTTTTATAAGTGATTTAATAAATTCTGATTCTAAATTATAATTTTGATCATCCAATTTATATCAATCAGGCTTTGCTTTATCTGTAATTACAATCCCGTTTCTATCTTGCAAATATATTCTTCAAATATTTTGATTATCTCATTTATAAAATACTACAGGGAAAAAACAGTAAGTTAAAAAACTTACTGTTAGGATTAGTAGTAATGTTGTTATTGTTTTTTTCATTTATTTAACTTCAACAGTAGTAAATTGTGAATTCGCTCTATTTTCCGGATTATACATCATATAAACAGTAAAAAATGTACATATTTTTATACTTTTAATCAGAAATATTTTCTAAATTCTCAAGAATATATTCTTTTCATCAGGACTTAAAAAATCCCATTATATTTTTATCCTCAATAAAATTCTCTACATCTAAACTAATATTTTTAAAATCAATATTCTTTATAATTTTTGTTAACTTAAGTATTAGCTCTCTTTTATTTGAAATTCAATCAACACAAGATATATTCATTTTAAAAGAATTTGATAAATACCAGAATAGATCATAAATATCTCTTCATTTCATTATAATTTTTGTATTTCCTATCTCTTTTATCCATTTTCTATAAAGCACAGCATTTATCTTAGTTGCAAATAATGATTCTGAATCTAAAGATCTAATAACAATAGACTTTCAAAATCTAAATATTGGATAATTTTTTATTCCATATTCTTCACAAAACTTAAAATTTTTTGATATTTCTATTTTAATATACAAATCACTTGAAGTTCAGTAAGATAAGTTATAATTTTTTAGAAAATCCCTAAATTTTAATGTAATCCTAAATTTCTGTATCTTATACTCTAAATCAAGATCATAATTTTTCTTAAAAAAAAGTTTTAAATCTTTAGCTAAATTTTCAAAATCAGAAAAATTTTCTCAAATAAAATCTAAGTCTTCAGATAATCTATTTAGATTAAATAAAAATCTAGTAGCTGTTCCACCATAAAATACTAAATCTTTATACTTTTTATTATCATAAATATAAGATAATATGTAACTCTGAAATATTTCCTTTATATATCAAATTTTTATAATATCTAATTTTCATACATTTTCTTTTAAATAATCATTTATAACTTCTTTTATCATTTTATATCTTTTAAAACATTAAAAACTTTTTTTATTTTTTTAGACTTAAATTTTTTAACATATTTACTTAATTTAGTAAAATTTATGGAATCTAAATTTAATCTCAACTCTTCAAAGTATTTTTTATCAAAAACTAAATCTTTTTTCAACCAAAAATAATCAAGTAATGCTTTTTCTACATCTGCTTCATAATAAAAAAATTCATTTTTTTTAATAAGTTTATATCACCAAAACAAATCCTTTTTTATATTTTTATAATTAAAACTTCAAAAATTATTTTTAAATTTTGCTGTTTTTTTAGTTGTTATTGCTGTAATATTATATACATTTTCAGTAATTACTCCATTTTTAAATAGCACATATTCTAAAGATAAATATGAAGGTGTGTATAAAATATTTGTAGTTATATATGAAACAAATAAATTATATTTATTAAAAAAATTAATCTCATTAATTTTTACTAAACTTACATAATATCATTTTTTAATTGAAATTATATCACCTTTTTTTAACCACCTTGAAACATATACTTTTGAATTATTTCTATTTTTTATAAAAGTATTTATATGTTCAAGTGTAAAATAAGGTAATTTTTCTATTTCTTTTATCATTATTTTATTTCTAAAAATATACTATATATGTACATTATATGAAATAAAAATAAATAAGTCAAATTTTTATGATTTTTTTTACTACCTGTATATTATCTTGTTGTATATTTGTTACACAAAAAATTTACTCCACCTCAACAACCCCAAACTCACCATTCGCTCTAATTTCTGGATTATACATCATATAAGCTGTCACTGGAGGGTGAACATAAAATCATTCAAATTCTGGTCTGAAGAAATATTCAAAACTAGATCCTCATGACCGGATATAGTTTGCATTTGCCATAACTACGTCTGGTTTGAATTCTTTGTGAGTCCAATTCCGTTGTCATTTTGTACCTTGTTTTACTGAAATTTGTTCTGTTTTAAATCTTGAATTAATAGTTCTAAAAGTTCATGGTAAGTAATCCTCAATAACCAAATTTCTTCTATTTTTTAAGTCTTCAAAACCAACAGTAATTTTAGCTTTATATAATATTCATTTTTTGTAAATATTATTTTGTATTAATTTTAATCATTTTGGTTCAGTACACTCATATTTCTTATTAGTCCGTGTACATTTTTTCTTCATATCATTCTCATCAATAACTTCATAAATTTCTCTTTTAACTGTTATTCCATTACTATGTGCTTTTATCTTAACTTTATCTTTTGGAAAAACTTTTAATGTATAACTTACAAACAGTTTGTTTCATAATAAATTTGTAGTTTTAAATCTTATATCTTTTGTGTTTTTTAAGATATCAGATAAAACTAGGTTCTTTTTATGTATACTTGGAAAATCTCATCATACTTCTAATAAACTAGTTTCAGTATGTTTTCAAGCAACAAATGTAAACTTCGTATGATTTTCTTTTGAATAATTTTTTATGTATTTTGCAAAAGACATAAATGAATTATTTTTTGTTTGTGTAGAATAATAATAACTAGACCAATCATGTTCATAAAGATCTCAAATAACAATATCAGTATAATCTCTAGAATAATCATAATCTATTAATAGAGAAGAAAATATTGCTTTGTCTCACAATGTATTCCAATACCGACTATAATATTTTTTATCTTCTAATTTAGTTTTAATTAGTTCAATATTCATATCAATATTTTTATTATTTCAATCTTTATTATTTAGTACTAATCAATAAGTATATGCAATTAATGTATGTCTATCAATATTATTAATATTTAAACTTAATAAAGGATTTTTTCATGCTTTGGATAATGCCCAAAATATTTCCGCTTTTTCTAAATCAGTAATATTACTATTATTGTAATTAAAATTTTTCTCAAGATAAGCAATAGATTTTTCAAGTAATCACTCAGGTAATTCTATTCACGACTCTTTCATTTCTAATAAACTTCTAACTACGTAAGGAGTAATTTGAATATTTGACTCATCACTTCATTGCCAATAAGCAAAACCTCAATCTGTTGCCTGCATTGATGCAATTCTTTTAACTCAATTATTTATATTTTTATCTATTTGTTCTTTATCTTTTATTACTCATGAAAAGAAATTATCAAATCTTTTTAATATAACATTAGGTAATGTAGATGATACCGTTTGCTCTATACATCAATATGGATATTTAGCCAAACTACTAACTATTTTATCTATTCATTCAAGCTTATTATTTGAAAAATTTAATTCTAATATTGATTTATCTAAATCAATATTTTCTGGCAAATCAATTTTTATATCTAAAAATTCGTTATAATTTATACTACTTGATTCTATAATATTTGTAATTAAAAGTGGAGATTCCTTAAATGTAATAATATTTTCAATCTTATCACTATTTTCTGCACTATCACCTAATACTGTTATTTTATATGGTATTTCTTTATTTTTAGAATTTGCTTTTACTGTCCAATAAACATCAAAATTTTTTCAAGCTGGTATCGTAATATTTCTTATATTTTCAGCTACATCTATATTTGTTTCAAGTTCAACTTTAAATCAAATTTCTTTATCAGAGTTATTAAAAATATTTGCTCATATTTTAGAAACATCTCAATCTCTTAAAATTATTGGTGTTTTATCTTCTACTATCACATTTTTTCTAACTTCTATAAAACTTTCAGAATATCCAAATAAATTATCTTTTGAATTTGAAAGAACCATTATTCTAAAATTTGTAAGATTATCAGGAAGATCAAAAGTTACTTTTGCTTTTCAATTTTTATCAGTAATTACACTTGGATTATAATAAGCTGTATTTTTAAAAATATTTCTAGAACTAACAGCACTGTCTCATCATTTAAAATTACCAAATCAACTACCACCAACTATTCAAGGTCTAGAAAAATAATAATTTCTAAGCATTGCAATATTTGTAATACTTGTTTGAATTTGAAACGGTAGTTTTTTATAAAACTTTTCTAATGTATTTAAATCAATATTTCAAAGTAAACTAATAAGTGAATCATCAACAACCATAACAGTTAATTCTGTTTTATTAGCTTTTCAATTTTTATCCTTTACTTCTATATCAAGAGTTACTTTTTCTCTTGGTTTATATTCTTTTTTATCAGATTCAACAGTAATAAAAGCTTTTTTATCAGTTTTATCAACTACTATTTCTGAATATCAAACTTTATATTCTGGTACTTTTTCTGAATCAACCTCAATAGCAACTACTCACAAATATGCATTTGGAACAAATTTATCATCTACTTTTATTTCTTTGAAAAATGTATTTGATTTTACATCTATATATTCACTTTCTATAACTCATTGTTTTTCAACTGTCCATAGTATTTTTCATTTACTAAAAGGTAGTCTAATAAGTACTTTTGCAGTTTCTCATAAATGATAACTTATCTTTTCTGGTATTACTTTTATTTTATTATCATTAACTATTGGTACATTTGTATTTGTATCTCAATAAGTTAAAACTGTGAAATATTTTTTATTTGTAAATAAATCACTTAACTTTATATTTTCTTTTTCTTTTTTCTTAATTATTTCACATTTACCTTCTGTTCCCTCTCCTGGTATGGGAGGGTTAGGGATGGGTTTCTCACAAACCTCAATCTCCTTTTCTACTTCTAATTCTTTTTCTAAAATTTTATTATCATTAAAGTCTTGTATTGTTTTATTAATATCAATTTCTTTTTCTGTTTGGATTTTTCAGTATTCAAAAACATATTCTCAAACATCTCATAAACTA
The DNA here is from genome assembly GCA_964527325.1 of uncultured Candidatus Peribacteria bacterium. Classification (GTDB taxonomy): domain Bacteria; phylum Patescibacteriota; class Gracilibacteria; order BD1-5; family UBA6164; genus UBA6164. Next base: position 9,143 of record CAZGNU010000036.1, read on the forward strand.
TGTTTTAATTCAAGTTTTCAATCATTTATTTTAGTAAAGTTTGTATCATTAACAAGTAATATTTTTTCTAATTTTTCTTCTATTCTAGTTATTGTCCTTTTATATCATCTAACATCATCCACTTCCCTGTTTTTATATTCTTTTTTCTTAATAACGAATAAATATTTATCATTATAGTCATCAGTCCATTTTCAAACATTTAATCATCAATCTATTATTACATTATCTCATGCTTTAATAAATTTATTTTCTGATTTAAAACTTGTACTTAAATCATTATTATATCTTTTATAATCATTTGGTAATTTTGCAATTACTGAATTTGATCCAGAAATAGTATCTCAAATATTATCTGTAACTGTTACTTCAACTATATATTTATAATCAGAATAGGTAGAAGAAAAATCAACATCAACTTCAAAAGTTCATATTCAATTTCAATCTAAAACACCTTTTCATTCAGAATAAAACTCTTTTCTAGGTTCCCGATAACAACCAAAATAACAATTATCCCAATAACTATTTTCATAATAGTATTGTTTGTAAACTTTGTAATCAAACTTAGCATTTTTAACACTTGATCAATTATAATATTTTGATAAAACTGATGCTTTAATTTTAAAGTTTCATGAATATTTAGTACTTGTCCAGTATCTATGTTTTTGTTCTTCTTGTTTATCAATTGTTACAAGTTCTCAGTTCAATCAATCAGTTTTTAATGAAATCTCATTTTTAAATTTTGGATTTTTAAATACTTCTACTGAAAATCATCCATAAGAAATATTTTTTTCATCAATTAATAAATTAACTACATAATTTCAAAGTGGTGCAGTTTCTTTTAAATCAATACTTTTTGAAATACTACCAAATTCACTAATTGTTAAACTTTCAGATAATATTTCTTTTCATTTTGAATCAGTTATTTTAAGTTCTACAGTTTTATTTTCTTGAATAGATAAATCTGTAGAATTCCTAATTATTCATTTTATATTTACAGTTTCACCAGGTAAATACAGTAATCTATCAGTATAAACATGAGAATAATACTCTGGTTCTATTCTTCAATAAGAGTTAAGAGAAATAATATCCTGATTCTCTTCTTTATCTCAGTAATAATATCAACTTCAAATTTTATATCAAAAATTCCATGGAGCAATTCAGCTGTTCCATGTAGAATTTACATATGATAAATTAGTATCACTAGCAGAAGTAATAAAAAATGTTTCATAAAGTCATTCCCGGCTAAAATCCCAATCTTTTGAAAAAGTTCTACCAAAATAATCATCTACTTTATCATTTAAATTAACTTTTAAAATTCAATTATCAGCGGTTAATCATAAATTTATTTCCTTAGAAAAAATATTTGATTTTTCTACATCAAAATATTTTATATCATAATCTTTTTTATTTCTATTCCGATTTTTTGATAATTCTTTAAAATCATTTAAATATAATCTAATATTTTGATTAGCAAGTGGTTTTCATTCAAAATCATTTACAAAGAAAAATGCTTCTCAATTTCTAGACACTTTCATAGTAACATGAGAATCAACAATACCAAAAAATATTGGATAATTCATTTTTCAGTTATATTTTCTGTCATTTTTATCAGAAAATGTCACAAAGTATAATCCACTTCTAGATACTTCTCAAATAAGATCATCAAAGTTAAAATCTTTTTTAGTTAATTTTAATTCTGTACTATTATTTTTAATCCCTCCCCCTCATTCTTCGGGTACTCCCTTTGGAAAAGGGAGAAATTCTTTTATTTCTATATTTTTTTCTTTACAATCAAAATTTTCTAGATTATCGATTTTATTAATAAAAAAATCATTAACATCTTTTGTTTCAGCTTGTTTTCTGAATACTTCTATTTTTGCATATGTTTCATTTGGTATTCTACAGATTTTTACTTTTGTTTTTGTAATATCAGTATTGTATTCTAATACTTGAAATCTAGGAGGTTTATTATCTTGATACAAAGAAACTTTATCTAATATTCTCATTCCAAAATATTTGTTTTCTGGTGTTTTAAAAACAAATTTTTCATTTTTGGTTTCTTCTCAAATTTTTGTTTCAAAGTTTTTTAGTGAAATACTATATGCTGTTAAAGGTTGAAGTGGTAGTTTTAAAATTCATCTTTTTGGATATAATACTATATCATCCACAGTAAACTCGATATTAGGTTCTATTTTTATTAAATCTTTTAATCTCTTTTTAGCATTTATTCTATTTTCTATAAATTCATCACTATCTACTTCTCAAATATCAGTATAAAAATCAAGTGAAAAATCAATATTTATATTTGATTTAAAATCATTTTCTACATTAAAAAGTGAACCAGTAGAAAATTTTGTAACCAAAAATTCTTGTATACACTTTTTTTTCTGATTTTCAAAATCATCAATTATCAAATAATCTTTTTCATAATATTTTTTATTTTGTTTTATGATATTTTCACAATTATCTTCATTTAATTCTAAATGTCTTAAATTATATTTTAAATCACAATTTTTATGCATTAAATCATAAGCTTGTGCATTAAAAAATCTATTATTTTCAAAGTCTGCTTCATTAAAACCAAGCACAAAACTACAATTATCAACAGTTTCTTCTCAATTACTTAAAACTGTATTCAATCACTCAACATTTTTTTCAGCTTTGTAATCTAAATAAAGATTAATTCAAAAATATGATCCTACTAAAATAAATAAAAGCAAAACACCTCAAAAAATTAAACTCCAATATTTTTTTATAAATTGTGATTTTTCCATGTTTTTAAATTATTATTAATTTTTTATTTTATATATGCACAGCGGAAACCCAAATATTTTGTTTCAGAAGATAAAGTAGCTGAAAGTAATGAATAGATTCATGTTTTATCTCCCTGTATTGCACATTCACCTCGAATAAAAATTTGATCTATGATAGTACTTGAACGCAACATTCATATACCATTATTTGCATTATAATTTCATAATGGTCAATAAAGTTCCTTTGAATATCAATTAGAAAAATCACATGTTCATCAAGTAGCTCAATCAATTCAAATCCATGAATACCAGTCATTTCAATCACATGAATTAACATTATTCAATACTCAATTAGATGAATAAATACTATTATCTCAATTTACAAATTCACGCACATTTCATGAAAAATCCCAAATTTCTTTTCAATTTGATAACATAAGTTTCCTTTTATTATCACAATCTATATTTCAAAATCATCATCATGTTTTTGTACCCCACTCTCTAGATAGTGAAGTATAAATATCAATAGTTCCTGTTTGAGTATTTCAACATCAATAATCACTATCTGATACTCAATTAAAAATAAAGTTTTGTCACACAATTCATCAACTCCAATTAATTGGTTGTTTTTCAATATTCCTTGCTATTGTCATCCATTCATTATTTGTGATTAAATGATATCATTTCCCCATACTACCACATGCAGCTATAGCTCAAGTTGATGTAATATTTGCAATTGGGTATTTTCAAGATTGTGAAAATATAGGTTTTCACAATATATA
>CAZGNU010000036.1:12687-16724 GCA_964527325.1 uncultured Candidatus Peribacteria bacterium
AACAGTATTCCAATCATATGCTCATCAAGAAGTTGGAGTATCTGCATCACTATATGTCATCTCATACTTAGCCACACAAAAAGTTGGTTGTCAGATATCTCTATTTCATGGTACTTCTATGAATCACTTTGGACATTTTAATGGTAGTGTGAAATTTTGATAATTAGCTAGAGTTTCTAGTGTTCAATATATTCATGTAGTACCAGTTCAAACTCATACTTTTTTTGTATCTGTTGATAGGTATACATCTACTTCATTATCTGTGTATGTTCTTAATTCTATACTTGTTGTTTCTATTTTATCTAGTGGTTTGTTTGTTATTTGATCCACTAAGATTCATAGGGTGTGTCAGTATATTATTTGTCATCTATTTGTTAAGTCTGCTACGTTAGTTTGTGATAAAATTCAAGTAATAGGTGTTTCATTTTTTAAATATCACATCACTTGGTATGCTGTTTTTTTCTCATTTATTCTGTATGTGTAATATGTATCATCTAATGGATCCTTACCTCATCAGTGTACTCAAATTTTGTTTAATGATTCTTCTCAGATTGTTCATTGGTAACCTATTGTTGTTCATGATGATAATAAAGTCAATGCATCATCTGGTAGTGGTACTTTTGCTCACTTAACTAAATATAGTTCTAGCTGTTTTTCTATATTTGATAAGTCTGATACTCTTACAGAATCTCTAGCATCACGTGAATATCATTGTAGTGATATGAAGGCTATTGTTCATAGAATTGCAAGGATTGTGATGACTACAATTAGTTCGACTAGTGTGAATGCTTTTGTTTGTTTTGATGACATACAAAAAAGTTAGATAATATTATGTTTATATTATCTAACTTTTTTAAGTTTTTGCAAATTCTTTTTTAATCTAAAAACTTTTTACTGTTTTTAAACTTTCTTTTAATATTCAAAAATAATTCAATAAAAAAACAGAGTTTTTCTCTGTTTTAAATTATTTTATATACCCTCCTGCAAATTTATTAGTTAAACTTATAAATTCAGCTGGATTTTCTAGTTCTCATCATTCAAGTAAAATTGCTTGAGAGTAAGCATATTTTATTATGTCTGATAATTTTTTAGATTTGATATTTTTATCAAATTCTTTTTTCATTAAATCTATGATTTTATTATTTGAATTTAATTGTAATATTCTTTTTTGTACTGGTACTTGTTGTCACATAGCCTTCATCATTTTTTCCATTTGTGGATCAACTCAGTTAGCTCATGTTTTAAGTGCTCAAAGACTATCTCATAATTTGTCATTTAATACAACTTCTTCTATTTTTTCTTCTCAAATAGTTGTTTTAACTAAATCAAAAAGTGATTTTAGATCTTTTTGTTTCTTTTTTTCTTCTTTTTTCTCTTTTTCAGTTTTTTCTTCTAGTTCTATGTCATCTGAAGTAATTGAAACAAGATTTGCTTCTTTATATTCAGTAAATCATTGTACTAAAAATGAATCAATTGGATCAGTTAATACAAGTACATCAATATTATTTTTCTTGAATTGTGCTAAGTATGGACTAGCTAAAGCTTCAGATTCTGATTTAGCTATTATATAATAGATAGTTTTCTTTTTTTCTTTTACTTTTTTTCAATCTTTTTCAACTTCTACTTCTTTTGCTTTAGTTTTTTCTAAATATTCATCAAGTGTAATGTTTTTTATATCATTTATTCATTTAAATAATGAAATTCCAGCAATTTCTTGTTTTAAATCATGTTCATAATGAATTCATTCTTTGATTATTTTTCAATAATTATCCCAGAATTTTAGATAATCTTCTTTATTATTTTTTAAAATTTTCCCAAGTTCAGTGATTACTTTTTTAGTAAGACCTTTTTTGATTTTTTCAAGTGTAGCATTGTCTTGCAACATTTCTCTAGAAATATTTAGAGGAAGATCACTAGTTTCAATAACTCATGAAATAAATCTTAACCATATTGGCATTAATTCCTTTGCATTTTCAAGTATTAATACATTTTGTACATATAATTTAGGTCCATATTCCATATTTGGATCAGAAAGATTTTGGTACATATTCACTTCTTTTGGTGCAAAAAGAATTGATTTATAACTAACCATTCATTCTACATTATTGTGCATTGTAAAAAGTGGTTCATTCCAATCACTACTTACAGATTGATAAAAAGCCTTATATTCTTCTTTTTTAATACTTGCTTTTGATTTTCTCCATATTGGTTGTGTTTCATTTACTTGTTCCATTCACATTTCTTTTGGTTCTTTTTTCTTTTCTTCATCTGTTCTAGAATCATATTCCTTCATATAAATAGGAACTCCTACATAGTTTGAATATTTTTTAACTAATTCTTTTATTTTCCATTCTTCAACTAATTCCTTATTAGCCTCATTTACAAAAAGAGTAATAGTTGTTCATCTACCTTCTTTTTTTATTTCACTTAATTCATAACTAGATTTTCAATTACTAGTCCATTTATGAGCTTTGTTATCTAAAGCTGATTTAGATTCAACTTCTACTTTATCAGCTACCATAAAACTAGAATAAAATCCTACTCAAAATTGACCAATCAAATTATGCTCTCAATCTTCTTTAGCCTTTTGTAATTTTTCTATAAATTCTTTTGTACCTGATTTTGCAATAGTACCCAAGTGAGAAACTAATTCTTCACCAGTCATCCCAATACCATTATCCACAATAGTAATAGTATTGGCTCTTGTATCACTAATTATGGTTATCTTAAACTCATTATCATCACCCAAAAAATTTGCATCAGTTAATGATTTAAGTCTAGCCTTATCAATTGCATCAGCTGAATTAGACACTAATTCTCTCAAAAAAATTTCTTTATTTGAATATATTGAATGAGTTAATAGTTCTAATATTCTACCAGTTTCTGCTTCAAAATTATGTTTTGTCATTTTTATTATATTTAAAGACCTCTCTCTTGAATTCTCTCTCCTTATCAGGAGAAAGATGAACATTTTAAGGTATATTATTAAAATAGCACTTAGTTTTTCTAAGTGCTAATATTTTATTACTTTTTATAATTTTGTCAAAAAAAATATTTTAAATAATTATTATTATTTAAAATATTTCACTATGAGTTCATAATCTTAATAAAAGTAAAGATAGTTCTTTGTTTTTTATTTCATAAATAAGCAATAAATCAGGTTTAATATGACATTCTCTAGCTTTTTTGTAATTTCATTTCAAATTATGATCCAAGTATTTTTTATCCAATTTTTCTCATTTTTGTAATTTTATAATAATTTTTTTCAACTCTTCTTTTAAATCATTATTAAATTCAATTTTTCTATAATCCTTCTTAAATTTTCATGTCTTCTTTAGAATATATATATTATTTTTCTAAATCATTAAATAATTCATCTACTGTATTATATCATTTACTACAGCTTGCTTCTTTAGATAATTTTTCTAAATCAGGATTATTTACAGATTTTATTTTATCATAAGTTAAAATATCCATTTTAACTATTACATATTTTTTTTCCTTATCTAATACCTTTAACATAAATAAATTATTAATTTGTAAGTTGAAATTATTATAGTAATAATAGAGTAAAAAGCAAGTTTTTTATCAATTATATAAATAACATAACTGATACTATTGATAATAGAATTACAAGTCCTTTTCTTAAATTGAAGTGTTCTTTATAGAAAAATACAGATAATATTATTGGTATAAGTATACCAAAAGAATTTATAGTGAATACTATTGCTAGATTCCATTCAAGCGCTGATGTAAAAAAGAAAAACGAAAGAAGTTGCAATACTCAAGATATAATTGAAAATTTTACAATTCATTCTCAATTATGTATTTTATTGTTTCTTTTTTGATGCAAATAAGATATTTTAGAAAATAATAATCAAAAGAAAGAAGAAAAAAGAATAAATACAAATATATTATATTCTCTAACCATTATTTCTTTAACAACAGCTGAAGAAATTGATGTTAAAATTGCAATACTATAAGGGAGTATGCAAAAAACTGTGTAAATAGAAATTTTGAATAAAATTATATAGTAA
>CAZGNU010000037.1:0-15359 GCA_964527325.1 uncultured Candidatus Peribacteria bacterium
AAAATCACCTGATAATCAATTATATATATGATTTTGTCACACTATTCCTCAACTCCAATTTATTTGTTGCTGTTCTATATTTCTAGCTATTGTCATCCATTCATTATTTGTGATTAGATGATATCAATCTCACATACTTTCACATGCTGCTATTGCTTGAGATTGTGTTATTTTTGCTATTGGGTATTTTCATGCTTGTGATACTGGTATTTTAGATCAAGTATATGAAACAGTATTCCAATCTGTTTGATTTGTTATATTTTCAGCAACCGGACAAGCTCAATCACAAGTATTTGGTGTATCAGCATCAGAATATGTCATTTCATATTTTGCTACACAAAATCATGTTTGTAAAAAATTTATATTTCATGGGACTGGGATAAATCATTCTGGACATTCCTCTGGTTCTGTAAAATCTTGACTAAGTGCTAATGTTTCCATTTCTCAATATAATGTTTTAGGTGTTCAACTCTTTTTTGTTGTAGTTGTTAAATACATATCTACATCCGTAGTATCATTTCTTAGGTCTACTGTTCAAGTTGTTATTTGATTTAATGGTTTATTTGTTATTTGTTCTAAAAGTATTCATAATCTTTTTCATTTTGTTGTTGGATATCTTTCTGTTAGATCTGCTGCATTTGTTTGTGATAACATATTTAATGATACCTCAACTCAATCTTCTAAAAATCACATTATTTGATAAGTTGTTTTTGTTCAGTTTATTCTATATGTATAGTATGATTCATTTAGAGGGTCTTTTCATCACCCATGTATTCATATTTTATTTAATGATTCTTCTCAAATATATCATTGATATCAAATTATTATTCATGATGATGTTAATATTAAAGCTTCATCAGGAAGTGGTACTTTTGATCATTTTACTAGAGTTAGTTCTAGTTGTTTTTCTATATTTGATAAGTCTGATATCCTTACAGAATCTCTAGCATACTTTGAATATCACTGTAATGATATAAATGCTATTGTTCATAGAATTGCTAGAATTGTTATTACTACTATTAGTTCGACTAGGGTGAAGGCTTGTTTGTTTTTCATAAAATATTGATAAAATAAATAATATATTTATAATAATCATAATAATATAAAAAGCTAATTTTTTTAATAGAAATAGCTTTACAAAGCGTTCTTAAATTGTATAATTAAAATTAAATATGAAATTAGATAAAAAATTGAAATTTGCTGATAAATATAATTGGTGGACTGAGGATAAAAATAAAAAAGAAATTAAGTTGGAAACAAAGCTATGATATATTATGACAAAATGAAAACCAGAAGAATTGTTTTATATTTTTAAAGTTTTTCCAGTTAAAACATTAAAAAAATCATATAATATAATAAAAAATGACTGGTTCAGCTTAAAAGAAAAAAGAAAATGAGCAATTAAAACATTATTAGAATATAAAAAATAAATATGTTTAATTTTTTAAAAAAAATTATAAATAAAGAAAAAACTAATATAAAATCAAATAACAAAATAACTAAAAAACAGATTATTTTTGATAAAAACGCATTATTAGTTTTAAATAAAAATCAACAAAAAATGAAATGATTGCTGGAAGATTTTTCTACAACTCATTTTTTATGATGATGAACTGCAATTTCACTATACTTATGACATAGAAAAAGTATTGATTTTGATTTTTTTAATAATAATACTCAATGAAATATATTAAATTTCAAAAAAAGAATAGAAAATAATTGATTTTCCTTAATTAAAGAAGATGTTAAAAATTACATATGAATAGAAAATGAAAATCAAGATGAATTTCATTTTATAATAAATAGTATAAATTTTACTACATTTAATTTTTTTAGAACACTATATGATGATCAAAAAATCTTAATTAAATGAAATAATTTTATACTTTGATGACTTAAAATAGCTTCAAAAAAAGAACTTCTTTCAATGAAATTGTATGCAATCATGACAAGAAACAAATGGAAAGATGCTGTTGATATATATTTTTTATTAAAAGATTTAAAAATTGATTTATTTCAAGCTATAAAAAAAGCGAAAAATAAACATTTTAAAAAAATAATAAAAACATCTAATATATTAGAACAATTAATATCTCAAAAATGGGATAAAAATGAAAAAGTACAGTATATAATAAAAAATCCACCTAAAGACAAAGAAATTGTAGATTTTTTAAAAAATGAAGCATTAAAAATAATTAAAAATTAAATATGAAAATAATATCTTGGAATGTAAACTGAATTAGAGCTGTAAATAAAAAATGATTTAAGGAGTTTGTGACAAAACAATCACCAGACCTTTTATGTATCCAGGAAACAAAGGCTTTTGAAGAGCAATTTTTGAAAGAAGTTTGAGAATTAGAATGATATCAATATGTTTGGCATACTTGAACTAGAGCATGATACGCATGAACTGCAATTTTTTATAAAAATAATATTGATATAGTGGATACTAAAAATCATTTTGAAGAATTAGAACATTTTCATACTGATTGAAGAGTTACAGAAATTGAGTTTAAAAAAGACTGAAAACATATAGTTTTATTTAACTGATATTTTCCAAATGGTTGAACTAGAGCTGATGGAACTGAAATGGTCTGATATAAGCTTGATTTTTATAACCATTTGATTCATTATACAGGAGAATTAAAGAAAAAATGAAAAAATATAATTCTTACTTGAGATTTTAATATTTGTCATACAGAAATTGACATAGCTAGACCAAAACAAAATCAAAATTCTATTTGATTTTTACCAGTAGAAAGAAAAAAAATCTGAGAACTAATAAATGATTGAAATCTTGATGTTTGGAGACACTTAAATCCAAAAAAACTTAATATATATTCTTGGTGGAGCTACAGAGCTAATTCAAGAGCTAATAATGTTTGATGGAGACTTGATTATTTTGTTATAAACAAAGAATTTATTGAAAATGTGGAAAATATGGAATACATGACTGATATTTTATGATCTGATCATTGTCCAATTTTATTAAAACTAAAATAAAAAAATGAATAAATTTGAATTAACATTTTTTGAAAAATATATTCCAGAATGACAAATAATAGAGGGAATAATTCATGTTCATTTTGTTGAAATCTGGAGTAAGCTTTTTTTATGGTTATCTATGTGAGCAATATTTCCATCATTTTTATATTATTATTCAGTAAGAGTACAAGAATTAGTTCCATTTTATTTTTTGGAATTACTACTTATAGTAATATTTATAAAAGTAGTATATGATATTTTTGATTGGTACAATGATGTTTGGATAGTTACAGATCTATGAGTTGTTGCATTAGATCGGACTCTATTTAAAACTAGTGATATGTCTATTGACTTTGAAGCAATAGAATGATTAGAGGTTTTACAAAAATGAATCAATGATAAATTACTAAAAAAATGAGATTTAATAATTCATAAATTATGAAATGATTCTGTTACTCTTGGAAATGCTCAAAATCCATATAAGGCAGTAGATTTTATAGAAAAAATTAGTCGTGAAGCTTCTGAAAAAAACGATTTAGAACAAGATAAATTTGATCTTATTATGGATGCTTTATGATGAGTAGTTGAAAACTATATGTGAAAAAAAATGAATAAAGAGGAAAAAGAAAAAGAATTACATAAAGCAATTAACAAAATTGAAAAAAGTGATGGAACTATAGATTTGAGGTAAATAAATTATTAATGGGTAACCACAAGGGTTACCCCCTACAAAATTATGAAAAATAAAATAAAACAAATCATACAAAAACTTCCAGGTACACCATGAGTGTACCAATTTTTTAATACCTCTTGAAAAATAATATATATATGAAAATCCGTTAATCTAAAATCAAGAGTAAACTCTTATTTTAACTGAAAATCTAAACTAAACTTCGCGAAAGAAAAAATGGTAGATTTAATAGAAAATATTGAAATAATTGTTACAAATAATGAAACAGAAAGCTTAATATTAGAAACAACACTAATTAAAAAACATCTTCCAAAGTACAATATTCTTATGAAAGATTGAAAAAATCATATATTTATAAAAATTACAGATGAAAAATATCCAAAAATAATAAAAACTAGGATTAAAAATAATAACTGAAAATATTTTTGACCATACACTAGTACTTTTTATGTAAATAATTTACTAAAATTAATTAAGGCAATTTTTGGTTACTGAATAAAAGAACACAGTTTTTTTGCTTGAAAAAATAAATATAATCTAGATAAATATATATTTAAAAATGATCTAAAATTAGAAGATTATAATAATAAAATCAGTGAAATAAAAGATTTTTTAAAATGAAATACAGCTAAAATTAAGCAAAATCTTGAAAATGAAATGAATAAAAAAGCAAAACAATTAAAATTTGAAGAAGCTAACAAGAAAAAACAAGATTTAGAATCAATAAAAATGCTTGAAGAACACCAAATAGTTAGAGAATGAGTGAAATGAGATTATAAAATAATAAATATTGTAGAAAAATTTGATAAAGTTTTTGTATGAATGATAGAAATTATAGATAGTAAAATTACTTGATTTTATAACTATGATATTAAAAATAATCTAAAAGAAAAAAGTGAAATTGTTTTACAAAATTTTATAGAAACAAGCTTTAGTGAAAATATAGAGAAAAATAGAAAAATAAAATATTTAACACCAATAAAATTAAAACTAAACAAAGAAATAAAAACAGAGGTTCCTAAAATTTGAACAAAAAAGGAGCTTTTAGATCTATGCTATAAAAATATTTACGAATATGCCTATAAATCACACTTAGACTCATTAAGTACAAAATGATTTACGAAAAAAACAATGCAAAACCTACTAAATCTTCTGTGATTCAAACAAATAAATAAAAAAATAATCTTTGAGTGCAATGATATTTCACATATTTCATGAAACTTTACTGTTGCAAGTCGTAGTATTATAGAAAACTGAAAAAGCAATACATCAAAGTACAAAAAGTTTAAAATAAAAACTCTTTCAGAGTGAAAAATAGATGATTTTGGTTCTATGAAAGAAATAATGGCTAGAAGAATAAAAGAGCTTAAAAATTTAAAAAACACACCAGATTTAATAATAGTTGATTGATGAAAATGACAACTAAGTAGTGTTGTAAAAATTTTAAAAGAAAAAAAAATAGAGTTGCAAGTTATATGAATAGCAAAACGTGAAGAAGAATTATTTTTACCATGACAGTCTGAATCAATTATTCTAAATAAAGATAGTAATGAATTGAGACTTATTCAAAAGATAAGAGATGAAGCACATAGATTTGCAATTACCTATAACAGAAACAGTAGAATAAAAGCAATGAAAAAGAATATTATAGAGGAATTACCTGGTTTTTGACCTAAAACAAGAAAAAAACTATTAAATAAATTTTGAAATATTGAAAAGATACATAGTTCAGAAAAAAAAGAATTATTAGAAATAATTAGTAAATCACAATATGAAACTCTTGAAAATCATTGAGTAATTTGATAAAAATACTGTCTATTATTTTTAATCCCTCCCCCATTCGGGTACTCCCTTTGGAAAAGGGAGAAAATAAAATACATTTTTACTTTACAATACAGAAAATTTTTGTAAACTACTTTTATTAAAATTAAAATATTTATTATGAAAGACTTTATTAAAAAGTATCAAAAACACAGACTTTTTTCAAACTTAAACATTGTACTTGCAAGCTTTGTATTAGCATTTTGAATCAATTTTCTTTTAATTGACAATACTCAAGTTTGAGAATACTTAAAAGTTAGTGTTTTAAATTCAAACGTTGTAAATGAAACTTCTGATTTATCAATAAATAAAATAGAAAATGACTTTTATATAGTTTCTAATAAAAACATAAACAATATAACTAGTCTTTCATTTAGTCTTGCATATAATCCAGAAAATGTAACTGTAACTGATTTAAATTCTAATATTTGAAATGTAACTAATCTATCAAATACTTCATGAATAAATTCAATAATTCTTACAACTCAAACTCCAACTAATATAAAAATTTGAGACAAACTATTGAAACTAAATATTAATAAAAATGAAGAGAATCCAGAAAATATAAATATTCTTAATGCTAACTTCAAAGATGCAGAAGGTGAACAATTTTTATTTTCTACTTCTGGACTTACTTTTTAATCCCTCCCCCTCGTTTCTCGGTACTCCCTTTGAAAAAGGGAGATTTTTTAAATAAAATACTATGACTAAAATATATGACACTCACTGTCATCCACATCTAAATAAAATAAAAGATCAGGAGCAAGTAATAACTGATTTTTTAAATAATGATTGAGAATATTTAAATATAATTTGAACAAACAAAAAATATATCAACAAAGCTTTAGAAATAGCTAACAAATTTAAAAATATTTATGTTACTATATGAATTCATCCAACAGATACTTATGATATAGATTTACAAGAAACAATAGAATTTTTAGAAAATACAATTAAAAACAATAAAAATAAAATTGTTTGAATTTGAGAATGTTGACTTGACTATTATTGGTTAAATAAAGAGACAAAATCTCTCTCTTGAATTCTCTCTCCTTCTCAGGAGAAAGAGGCTACAAAAATTAAAGAATTAAGAAAAAAATTACAAAAAGTATTTTTTAAAGCTCAAATACTATTAGCTAAAAAATATGATTTACCTCTAATTATTCACAACAGAGAATCAAAAGAAGATATTTTTTCTATACTAGAAGAAAGTTGATATAAAAACTTTATATTTCATTGCTTCAGTGAAGATTATGAATTCGCACAAAAACTACTAAAGTTTTCTCCAGAATGTAAAATAAGCTTCTCAGGGATAGTTACATTTAAAAATGCCAAAGAAATTCAAGAAACAGCAAAAAAAATTCCACTAAAAAATATTTTAGCAGAAACTGATGCACCGTATCTTACACCAACACCTCTCAGGTGAAAAGAAGAAAATGAGCCATTATATACAAAATATGTAGTTGAAAAAATAAGTGAACTTAGATGAAAAGATTGTAGTGAGGAAATTTTTGAGAATTCTAAGGAAGTTTTTAGAGTAAAGTAATCCATCCGGTCTTCGACCACCTTCCTTTAATACTAAAGGAAGACTTGCTAATTAGTTATAATATAAATTCTAGGTTTCCTTTAGTATTAAAGGAAACTCCACGAAGTGGTAAAGGATTATTTAAAAGTATTCTCATCCTTACAAAAAGCCTCCTTAAATCATTTAGCATCTCAATAGTCAGCAAAATATTTTTCCCAATCATGTGGTGAAAGTGTTTTTTTTGCATGTTTTATTGGACACCAATACCTTTCTGTTCTTCATACTATTTCAGTAGCATAGGCTAAAAATCAATTAACATATGAACAGTAAATACAATTAAACTTTTGTATTATATTTAAATAATCCAGCTGTTTTCTATCATAAATAATATAGTCACTTCTTTTAACAAGAGGAATTTTATACAATCTGAAAGCTGTTTGTTGAAAAATAAAAAATGTAATATCTAATAAAACAACAGGAAAAAAAACAAAATAAATAAAAGGAGCAGAAATAAGTTCTCTAAATTTTACTATACGAAAAGATTGCCATAAAGTTCTTTTATGCCCTCTATTAAATAATTTAATTTTTTTATTAAATTTAATTTTTCAACTTTTGATTGAAAAACCATATTTTTCTTTTATTTCATAGTATTCTTTAATTAATTCTTTCTTTTTTTTCTCAATTTCTTGTAAAATTTTATTTATTTTTGAGTTCATACATTTATTTTTAATATTATTTTCTTCAATATTAATTGTACTAATAATAATAAAAAATTCAATCAAAAAAAAGATACAAAAATTTTTGCATCTTTTTTAATCTTTTTTATTTAAAATAAATTGTAACTCATTTTTTTGTACCAAACCATATGTTTCATTCATTATCTTCATAGATAATTTGAACATCATTATCAGCTAATCATTCATTTATTGTATAATCAGTCCATGTTGTTCAATCAAATTTACTAGCTCAAGCTACAGTAGAAAACCACATATTTCATTCACTATCTTCAAATATATCATTTACATATTTATCAATTAATCAATCATCCTCATTATAAGTAGTCCATGTTGTTCAATCAAATTTACTTATTCAATTAATAGTACCAAACCAAACATTTCAAACACTATCAGCATAAACAGATAATACACTTTTATCAACTAATCAATTTGATTCATTATAAGTAATCCAATTAACTCCATTAAATCTACTTACTCAATTAATTGTTGAAGCCCATATATGTCATGATGTATCTTCCGCTAATCACGTAACTATCTTATTAGCTAATCAATCTGATTTATCATAATCAGTCCAATTAGTTCAATCAAATCTACTTACTCATTTTTTTGTACCAAACCACATAATATTTGAAGAATCTTGTATCATAGCAACTACATCATCATCTATCAATCAATTTGATTCAGTATAATCAATCCAAGTTGTTCAATCAAACTTACTTATTCACTTATTTGTTGCAAAACACATATGTCAAGCAGCTGATTCAAGTACTACCCTCACGTCTTTATCTACAAGTCAATCAGCTTCTGTATAGCTTCACCAAGTATTTCATTCAAAAGTAAATACTCCATTTTTTGTGGCAAACCACATATTTAATACTGAATCTTGTGTAATAGATCTAGTATCACCATCAAGTAATGAATTTGTTAAATCATAAGTTAACCAATCATCACCTGATGTTAGTTCTATTGGTAAAGTAATATTTAAATCTTCTGTGACTAAATCATAAGCCTCTTCTCTTGTTTCTTTTGAAGGATTAGTAAGATCTATATCAACTCATAAAATATCATCTAAATTAGGATCTCAATCTAAAATTCATCCAGAATAAGCTTGTTGAGTATTATCAAGTAAATTTATCCGTTCACTTTCATTATTTATAAAATTATCATAAGTTCCAGAATATACAACTAAAATACTTGGATCAAATTCAAATCATCAATCTATTTTAAATACTGTTCATGAATAAGCTGATGCAATATTTCAATATCATTTATAAGCTAATGTTTGTCTATTAGTTAATTCAACAATATCAGTTTCAGTAGTATCATAACTTAAAACTGTTGGGATAGCTAATATATAAAGTAATCATCAAGTGAAAACATTTAATACTTTTCAATTATAATTTCATACAACCATGCTTCTAACATTAATTTTTGATCTAGCATAAGTTTGTGGAAAAATACTATTATAAACTATATCATCTCATTCAAGTACAGCTCATAATTCATATTGTTTTTTATCATTAGCCAAAGAATAAGCAAAATCATTTAAACTAACTAAATCAACTGGTTTACCACTTAAGTTTCATACAGTTAATAATAAATTATCTCAAAAAACACCTTGCTTCCATAATTGACCTCAACTAAAAGTTATTTCTTTAGCGTTATCTGGTTCTGGATAAAATCATTTTTCAGTCACAAAAAGTTCAATTCAAAAATCAATTCTTTTTAAATTTTCAAATCTAGAAACATCTCTTGCTTCTTTTATAAATCAAGTAACACTATAAAAAACTACAGTTGATAATATTAATAACACCGTGATAACAATTATTAATTCAACTAAAGTAAAAGCCTTTATTACAGGCATAATTTTTTCTAAAAGTTTATTAAAAAAATGTTTTATTTTTTTCTGTTCATAAAAAGGTTTTATATTAATAAAAAATAATTATACAAATATAAATTTTATATGTAAAAAAAAGGCTGAGTAAAATAAAAAAAAAACAGCCTTTTTTATTAAAATGGAATATCTTCAATTGAAATATCTCATGGATTATTATCATTATTTTGAGGAGTATTATTAGTTACTCATTCTGGAGTCCATTCATTTAGTGTAAAATAATGTGTATCACCATATTGCCCAGGTTCTTTTCTTTTACTCATTGTCATGTTTACATATCATTTATCATTAACATACTGCTGTAATTTTTCAACATTAAAACTCATATTAAAAAATTCTCCAAATTGTCCATTTATTGCTTTACAACTAGTTCCATCTATATATGTTTTTGCCATATTTTTTTATTTTTAAATAATAATATAAATTATTATAGTAATAAAACATGTGTCTGCAAATAAAAAGTTTGCATTACTATATTTTATATATATAATCCAAATATTAGTTAAGAATCACTTCTAAATTAATTATTTATTTTTTATATATATCATTATGGTAGGTACTATTAAGGTTTTAAAAGAGGGTTACGGTTTCATTACTTCAGAAGAAAATGAAGGAGATGTTTTTTTTCATGCTAACAACTTAGAATGAGTTGAATTTGATTCTTTAGAACAAGGAAACACAGTTAGTTTTGAAATTTGAGAAGGTAGAAATGGTAAATCTCAAGCTGTAGACATAAAATTAGTTGAAGCATAAGCTGTATAACTAGAAATCTAATTAAAATTTATATGAACAATATTATATCAAATACATATTATTACACTCTCCTATAAATAGGTCGAGATTTTTTATGTATATATAATATTTTCAAAAGCTCTTCCTATTTAGAAGAGTTTTTTTTATTTATTAAATTTAAACAAAAATGGAAACAATGAATATACATGGTTGAGAATGACAACATGCATTAGATCTACAAAACAGAGGAATTTTTGATAATTTTTATACTTCAAGAATCGAAAAAGAATCAATATTAAATTCTGATGCAAATAGTTCAGCTGTAATCGTCCCTATTTCTCAAACAAAAAAAGTTATTAAAAATATAATTGAAGAAAATCCTGAACAAGAAATTATTAAAAATATAATTGAAGAAAATCCTGAACAAGAAATTATTAATTTTTCATGAATAATGTGAACAACTCCAGAAAATCATAAAGATATTAGCAATTTTCACTTTTTATTTTGACCAAATGCTGAAAGATGACTAAAAGTAGCATTTGCATGAAATTTTACTAATAGAGTTAATAATATAATCAAAAACGTTACCTGTGCAAAAATGACAGTAATTGAAACAGATATTGATACACATGATAAGGTTGTATCAATAATACAAGCTTTTTCTCATATGTTTATATTTTTATCATGAATGAGCGATAATCAAAATCTGATTCATGAATGGAACACACCAGATCTAACTATTTGAGATATGATATTAGAAAATCCAAAATTTGTAAACCTACTAAATAATCTTCAAAAATCAATACAAATATGAGATAATTTATCAGAAATATTTTTAGATAGCTTATCAAATATTACTGAAATAAACATTAATAATTTCTGAACTCCGACTTTTTTAAGAGTAGTAAAATTTTGTATGAAAAATAAAATGATAATTAACCAAGAAATGTTCCATGCATTACATAGTATTCAAAATAGGGATTTATTATTAAACTCAATACATGATATTAAATCAAATTTATGAGTTATATAAAATATATTTTATCAATCATTTCAGATAATCAAAGACAAAAAAACTCAAACTATTTTTGTAATTTGAACCTTAAGTTATTTTATAACTTTTCTTATCAACTTTGAATAATCTTCATCTTCTCAATATTTTTCTGATAAATCATTTATTTTATAATATTCTCTAGCATCTTCTAAATTCATTTCAGTATCAATTAAACCTAAATCAAAAGCTATTTTATCACTATGAGATGGTAGAAAAATCAATTTTGACCAATTAATTAATGATTGATTATTGTTCCCTCTTACAAAATTAACATGTTCTTGTATACTAGTTGTACAAGTATTAGTTAAAGTATTATAAAACTCTGGCTTTTTAGATAATTCATCTGCTCTTTTTAGTACAGATATAAAAAGCTCTTTTAATTTTTTATCAGTTGTTTTAATTGGATACAAATAAACATCATCCTTTCTATAATTTGCTCTAAGTTTAACTAAATCGTTTTCATCTCACAACATATATACAATTTCATACTTATTTATTAATCAATAAAAAGGACCAAATGATTCTCATTTTTCTTTTCTGATTTCAGCTGAAACAGCTAAATAACTTCAATCCTCAAAACCAAATGAAAGCATTGTATGAGCAGGTCAATCGTGTTCTGAAAAGGGTTCAATTATATAATAAACTGACTCTATTTCATCTAATATATAAGTTTTATTATAATATCTAATCTCATATTCATCTTCTGAAGAATAATTAAAATTTCTAATATCTTTTATTTCTACACTATCTCAAGCAAAAGTAATTTTTGCTAAAATATTTTGATCAATATTCCAATCTCTATCAAGAGAAGGACTTTGCAACAAAATAAATAGAATAAATAATCAAACAACTACTAGCAAACTCAATAAAATCTTTTTTAATATTTTCATAAATAATAATTTTTAAATCAATAAAAAACACACTTATATATTATTAATAAATGTGCTTTTTTCAATTTAATATTTTAGCTCTTTTTTATTATACCAATTTGTCATTGATTTACTTTATTTACAAATTTGCCATTTACATTTTGTACAGTAGTAATTCTTCAATTACAAGCAGGACAAAGTATATCAGATCATGCTGATTCATAATTATCTAAAAAAACTCCAGCATAATCTTTTGTAATCCTATCTCTATGTATTTTTAAAAGCCTTCTACCTGGTCACTTTTTGTATTTAACAAGTTTTTGTCCACATTTACACCAAACAGAAATAACTTTGTATTTAGTTAATTTTTTAGCCATTAACAATTTTATTATTATATAATCAATACTACTTATTATTTTTAGGTGGATTTTCAAAAGTAGCTTCACTTTTTATTATGTGAAATTTCAAAAACTACTTCGTATTCTGTTTGCATAATTTTTTGTAATTAATATTTACTATATTCTATTTATTATATTTAATTAATGAATAACTTCAACAAATCTAGAAAATCCAGAGATATACTACCTCAGTTTTAATCAGAATATATTTTTTTAATTCTATCTATATCGTGATTAGTTTTATTGTTTTTATGATACATTTCTATAAATTCTATATCAAATAACTCAATATTGTTTTTACTGGAATATTTATAAATTATTCTAATTCAGCTACTAGATGAATTTCAAGCAATACTTTTACATACAAACTTTCTGACTTTATAAAAATCTCATTTAATATCTTCTCATAATCATGATATTTTTACTATATGATTAGATAGAATACTATCTCAAATAGGATCTAATTCTAGAGTCAACAAAAAAGTATCCAAATCATCTTTTAGACTTGGATATTTTTTTGAAAGTTTTTTAAACTCTTTTTCAAATTCTAATTTAAATTCAATATTCATTCTACAAATTATGATGATTAATTATAAATGATTTACTTCTATAAAAAACTAATTCTGGTTTTATAGTTTCTCAATAATTTTTAACTGCTTTATAAGGTGTATCTTCATGAGATAAATCACTAAGTGACCTTGTAGTCCATTTTTCATATTTAACTAACACATCGTCTACTATTTGTTTAGATCACGGTAAATCATCATAAGGAATATAGTTTTCTCTTTTTTCTTTATTAAATAAATCTACATCATTAAAAAATTGTATATTAGAATTATCTAAAGGTATAATTTTTTGAATAGTAAATTCTCATATTTTTTCATTTTTCATTGCGATTTCTCAATCTTCGATCATTTCTCTTAAAACATCTGAAATATTTTCAGGAACAGGTCAATATGGTAATTTTTTATAATTACTTCATGAAATCATATTTCACGTCCATTCATAATAATTAAAATCACTAAAATATAGTAATTTATTAAGCATAGTCTTTCAAAAGTTTTCTTTATCTTTATATTTATCTGAAATATAAAGAATCAAATCTTTTAATTTTCTTTTTGGATCATCTTTATTGTTCTTCTCATTACAGAAATCAGAAATAGGCTTTTCAAAAAAATCAGCTATCTTATATATTTCGTCTTCTTTAAATTGTCTTTTTCAATTTTCTACACTAATATAAGTTAACCTACTAACTCAAATATAATTAGCTAATTCATCTTGAGAAACATTAGTTTCTTTTCTTAAGTCTCTAATTAAATCTACTACATTAGTTTTAAACATAATATTTTTTTATTAATTATTTTTTATTACACAAACAATATATCATATCTTTAATTAAAATCAATTTTTTTTACAAGTTTTTTAATATAAGTGTATAGTTTTAAGTGTTTTTTGTACATTAAAAATTTAAATCCTATTTATAATTCAATAATATATAAAATATTATATCTTAAATTAATCCAATATTTTTACAAAATTCTCAATATAAATTAATTTATTCCTTCATACTTTCACTGAAGAAATAATTTTGTTATTTTCTAATAAAGAAATGTATTTATTTGCTGTTTGTCTACTAAATCACATATCCCTACCAAATTCTCATACACTAAGAAATGGTTTTGAGAATAATAATTCTGTTATTTTATGATAATCCATATTCAATTCCTTTATTTTACTCTCAATTACATTCATAGAATCCTTAATTTTTAATATCTTTTTTCATGTTTTTTCTGCTTGAATAATCACTCATTTCAACATATACTCAATAAATTCAGAATAATCTCAAGATTTAGATGTTTTATTTAATAATCTATAATAAGTTGACCTAGTTTTATTAATATACTCACTTAAAAATAAAATAGGATAATCCAACTTACTTGCAAGCATTAAATAAACAATATTTAAAATTCTTCCAGTTCTTCAATTTCAATCATAAAATGGATGAATAGATTCAAACTGATAATGTATTACTGGCATTTTTATAAGTGGATCAATATCATCTGAATGATCATTTATAAAATTTTCAAGATTTTTTAATAATTTTGTAATTACATCTTCTCAAACAGGTGGTGTATATAATACTTCTCATTTATTATTTCATATTACAGTTCAGGGAATTTTTCTGACTCATGACTTATTTGGTTCAATTATTTTTTGTAATTCTAATATCAAATTATATCATATTCCTCATTGTTTCTTAATCTTATTTACTCATGATAAAAGCGAAGTTCTATAATGAGAAACTTCTTTTTCTGCTCATGTAATCTTATTTTTCTCTAATGCCTCATTTTGTAACACCTTTAATGTTGTTGTATTAATATTTTCTATTGCATTTGACTCAACAGATTCTTTTACAAGCAATGGAGAAATCAATATATCTACATTCGGAATCAACAATGCTAATCAATTTAATTTTGCTACTTCCGTATTGGCCTTTAAAGCAAGTTTTAAAAGTATTTTCTGATCGTAATCAAAATTTCAAGGCAATAAAGGTAATTCATTATACGGTACATCTTTTTGAAACATTTTCGTTCAATTAATATTTTTTCTTGATATTATTTTAGCATCTGATGTTTCTTTTGAAGAAAAAAGT
>CAZGNU010000038.1:0-15323 GCA_964527325.1 uncultured Candidatus Peribacteria bacterium
TACTAAGTATTTTCATTTGAGATTTTATGCACAAAATGTTTTGACATACTACCTTTAACTAACAACCTTCAAAACAAACATCCCTATACCTCCCATTATCATAGAAACTACAAATCAAAGTATAACATCTATTCAGAATCTTTTTTCTCAAAATTTTAATGCTATTGATCATTTTATTAAGTTGTTTGACATGATAGCTATTATTATAGTGATTGCAGCTAATTCCAATCATACTTTTCAGTCTATAGCATCAACTGCCATAGTTTGACTAATAGCATCAACGTCAGCTAATCACGAAATAACTCATAATGCATAGAAAAAATAATCTCCCCATACATCTTTGTATAATCAACCAAGTCAAGCTATAAATTTGATAATTACTACAAATCAAGCAAACTTTAAAGCTGGTCAAACACTGAAAGGACTAGAATATTTTTTCTCTTCAAAAGATGTTGTTTTTGCTTGAACATCTTTTTTCTTTGATTTTAAATAGAAAAATGTCATGTATACAACCATTCAAATAAGCATAAATCCACTTGGATAAATAATAGATGATAACATATTTATGTTAAAGAAAAGTACTATTATTATTACTCTTACAAACATTATAGTAGAAGCAAGTAGTGTTGAAACTACATATAATTCTCTATTTCTAGTAGCTCTTTTACTTGCCTCCGTCATAGTTGCTGTTACAGCAGTTGAAGATACCAATCATCCAATAGCACCAGAAGCCACGATACTTCATTTTTCTCAAATAATCTTAGACATTATATAACCTGCATAAGATATTCAAGCCATAAGCACTACAAAGAACCAAATACCATATGGATTAAAAAATTGAAGATTAACTATCTGATTACTTATATCTTTTGTATATCACAAAAATGATAAAAGGTCATACATAGAATATTTAACATCTGGCAGTAATGGTAAAATTACAATTGAAATAATGGCAAATTTTATAGTATTATTTAACTCTTCCCTACTTATTTTATTAATTATTTTCTCTATAAGAGGTTTTGATGATAACAAAAATGTTAAAATAATTGATAATATTATGGCTATTTTAGCTTCTCAAATCATAACAAAAACTCAAAGAAAAAATGTAGCAATAGCAGCTAGTTCTGAAGTAAGTCCAAGTTGTTTTTGTTTAAATGAAGTATAAAAATAAGAAATTCATATAAGCAATCACATTATTAATAACAAAATTATTATAAACAAAGAATCACTAAACAAAATAGATAACCAAGCACTTATTGCTCATAAAAATGATACAAGTGAAAATGTTCTAATATCTCAAAATGAAGCAAAATCAGAAGCCTTTTTTGATTTTGGTTTTATTCATCTTTCCATTCAAATAAGTGCACCTAATCAAATTGCCAACAAAAGTTGTAATACTACTTCAACGTTCATAATTTAATAGTTATAAATAAAAAATTCTTAAGTATTATCTTAAGAATTTTTTATTTATTTTCAAGGATATTTATTTTTTATAAATATTTTTTATCCAAATCTTCTTAAACAATCACATTGAAAGTGTTGATAACAAAAATCCTGTAGTTGGGACTATTGCATTTATGAATGGCTTTTCAAATCAAGCAAAATGAAAAAATAACACAATTACAATATATGTAAGAACTGCTATTAAAATTTTTCTTGAAAAGCTTGTTTCCCATGCTTTATCTGCTTCAACTTTTTTATTCCTTTTAATAATATTTTTTATTTCTTTCTTAGTATCCATAATAAATAATAGTTACAAATTATAATTTCATTGATATATTATAACAAAAAACTTGCCTACTTTTGTATAATATCATTAAATATAAACCTCAGTATAATTATTATTATCATAATCAACTATTGTTTTATCAATATCATTTCAAAATAATTCAATATAATTATTTTTCATAATATTTTTTCATTTTGAAGTTTCTTTTTTAACTACTGAAACAGGTATAAATTTACCTTTAATATATTCAAATAATATTAATATTCTTACTTTTTTAAAATATAAATATCCTTTTATTATTTTAGAAGTTTCAATATTATCAATAACTATTAAGTTATTAGTATTTGGATATTTTTTAATTAAATTAATAATATCTTGTTTATTAATAATTCATAATTGTACTAATTTTTTACTAAAACTATCTGTAAATATTATTTTCATATTATAATTTTGTAGCTAATAAAGATAGTTTATTTCTTATACTTTTTGATTTTATAGCATCATTAAAATTAGATTCATCTGTTCTAGAAAAATCTTCATCTAATTCATATGTTACTTTCAATCTATATCATCTTTTTTTTAAAATTATATCTTCTTTTTCAAAATAAACTTTATCAAAATAAGTAGATATATTATTTCTAAAATCTGTTATTGATACTTCCATAATTTTTTTATTAAATGTACAATATGTACATATTGTATACTATTTATAAAATAATGCAAGTAAAAACTGAGATATTTTTGTTATAAACATAATTTTTTTATTTTATCATTAATTGTTTGAGAAGCATTTTTTTTAGCTAATTTTATTAATTTAATTTTATCTATTCAATATGGTACGATATCAAATATCTTTTTTTCTTTTAATGCTTGAATAAAAGCTCTTTCAGGAGTCATAACTTTATAATTATATTCTTCAAATTTTTCATTTTTCATTCCATAAAAAAAATTTTCTCTCTGCCTAATAAATATAAACTTTGCTGATCATATTATTTTTTTTCACGATATTTTTGTATTGTATATTGTATACCATTCTGGTACCTGATCAGAAATATTATATCTATTGTACATCATAATTCAACCAAACATATATAATTCATTTCACATATATAAATCACCAACAACAAATGGATTTATATATTCTCTTGTTTTATTATTTACATACCATTTCCCTCTTTTTATTGGTGTAAGTAATCACATATTACACAATTGTGAAATACTATAATTTGGAGCAAATTTATTAAGTATTTTTGTTATAAATTCTTTGCTTATATAAGCCTTATTATATAATTCAAGTTTTTCACGAACTTTAGCTATTACATTTTTCATAATATTTTGTAGTTAGGTTTACATAAATATTATATAATACTTTACTACAAATTACAAGTTTATTTTTAAAAAAAACTGGCCTACGGTGCAACGTAAGCCAGCTTTTTTTTGTTTTAGTTTGTTTAAATGGTGGGTCATCCGGGGCTCGAACCCAGGACCTTCTCCTTAAAAGGGAGCTGCTCTACCAACTGAGCTAATAACCCATAAAAACACCTAAAGCTTGTGCATTCTATAGAAAAAATCAGTTATTGCAAATTTTTTTTTATTTTTTCTAAAACAGACACTAATATTCAACATAATTTCATAACTCTATATCTACAATATTTAAATTAAATTCCTGTTCAATTAGCATTTCATTGTTTTTCCAACTTACATTATTTCAACACTTTTTATCTTTTTTCAAAAAAATAAATAAAGGTATAATTTTGTTATTTTTCATAAAAGCTACTACTCCTCTGAAGTCTACTAAATTTAATTTATTCTTTATTTTAAAAAATGGATCATGTAATGAAACAAAAGTATGTTTTTTATTTTTTAAATCTAGAACTAAATCTTTTGTACTAAAATATTTTTTAAAATTTTTTAAATATTCTTTTTCAAATCTATTTGTAATTATAATTTTCATTTTTTTTATTATGCAAGTAATTTTTCTAATTTCTTATAATCTCTTCTAATATTTTTATTATTATTAAGACTTTTTATTTCTTCATTACAAAAAGGCTCAATTTCTATATCAATATTTGTTGGTGAAACAAAATTTAACTCCCTTGTTACTATACTGTTTTTCATCATCATATTTAAAAGATTTGTAGGATTAGTTCATAATGACTTTGCAAAACTCACAAATGCTTCTTTCAAATCTTTTTCTAACGATATTGTTAATGTTGATTTCATAATCTTAGTATTATATTAATAATATATAAGTATTATAACATTTTATTAATATAATACAAGTATTTTAATAAGAATTAAATTTTTCTCTTAGGTGTAAGCTTTTCTCAATCATATTCTATGATATTTTTTACTTCATTTTCATCATATATAAACAAATCTTCTCAAATTGTATAATCAAATTTTCATGTTACTTTTAATCAATTATTAATTTTTTCTAAAATATCTGTATTTAGAGTAATAAATTCTTTATTTTTAAATAATTTTATTATATCTAATTTTTTTGAATCATTAAAATTTTCTAAGTCTTGTCACAAAGAAATATCTAAAGCTCAAATTTTAGTTCTTCTTAGTTTTGTTACATATCAACCAGTTCATAATAGTTCTCATAAATCTGCTGCAATTGATCTAATATATGTTCAAGCTGACACTTTTGCCTTCAGACATAATTCTGGATAATTATAATTAATTATTTTAATATTTGATATTTCCACCTCTCTTGATTTTATTTTTACTTGCTTCCCTTCTCTCACTAAATCACAAGCTCTTTTTCAACCAATTTTTAGTGCTGAGTATTTTGGTGGCACCTGTGTTATTTTTCAGGTAAAATTTTCTTGTAATATTTTTTCAATTTTTTTCTTACTTAATTCTTTTTTATATTTTTCTTGTAAATATTCATCTAAATAATTTATTTCTTCTGCTAAATCAAAAGAATCAGTTGTTCAGTCCAAATTTATAGTAAATTCATACTCCTTTGTATCTTTTTCAAAATATGGAATAAGTTTTGTATAATTTCACACAGCAATTAAAAGACCTCCTGTTGCCAGAGGGTCTAGAGTTCAAGTATGTCACATTTTTCTGATATTTAATTTTTTCCTAAGAATTCTTATTACATCAAAACTTGTGAAATCTAACGGTTTATCTATTAAGTAAAATTTATTCATATAAGTATAATTTCTCCCTTTTTCAAAGGGAGTACCCGAAGGGGGAGGGATTAGAAAATAAGAATGGAATTTAATATTCATAACTACTAACTGATCCAAAAAATTTTGGTGTAGTATCTATTCCAAGCTCTGGTTGCATAAATGAGAAAGATTTAAAATTAAAATATCATAAATCTAAAAACAATTTACCCGTAATATCTGATTTATTTATAAAATTATCTTTTCATTCATAAGCACAACTAGAAAAGCACTCTCTTGAATCTGTTGAATGATTTCTATTATCTCATAAAACAAAGTATTGATTATCTCATAATGAATAATTATGAGTTGCCTTACTTCATCCTACAACAGTATGTCATTTATTATTTTCATCTAAATATTCTTCATCTAATTCTATAAATTCTGTCTCTCATTCTTTTTTCAAAAATACATTTCAATCTTCAATTTTTAAATCATCCCCTGGTAATCCAATAATTCTTTTAAGAAAATATTTTTTATCTTCACTTACATGTGGTTTAAATACAACAACATCTCCCCTCTCAACCTTTCATATACGATATGAAAGTCTATCTATTATAATAAATTCTTTATCATAATATGAAGAATACATTGATTGCCCATTTATTTGAAAAGGCATAGCTAAAAAAGTCCTGATTATAAGTACAATCACAACAATAACTACCAAGTCTTTAAAAAAATCTAATACTTCTTTTTTATCCATTTTATTCGTTTTTCATTAATTTAATACATTCATTATTTATATTATAGTACAATATAAATAATTGCAAAAAAAAATATGCATAAAAATTCCCCCTCCTTACAAGAGAGGGGGTTAGGGGGTGGGCTTATTTTTCTTCATCAGTTTTTAACCAATCTGGAACCTTCATTCCATCATCCCACAATTCACCATTAGTACCTGGTTGTTTATCTTTTTTAGTTTTTTCTTTTGGTGCCTTTTTTTCTGTTTTTACAGATTCTTGTTTTTTTGGTTCTTTTTTCTCTGTTTTTGTTTCTTGTTTTGTTTCAACTTTTTTCTCTGGTTGTTTAGTTTTCTTAGCTGGTTGTTTTTTTGTTGTTTTTGGTTTAGTTTCTTTCTTTTTAGTTTTTGTTTCTTTTTTTGGTTCTTTTGTTTTTTTAGATTCTTCTTCCTTTTTTTCTTGTTTTATTTCTTTTTTATCCTCTTCAAAAGATCCTTTTAACCAATCTGGGATGTTATCATCAGATTTTTTCGTAGTTGTTTCAGATTGTTTTGGTTTTTCTTCTTTCTTTTCATTCTTTTTATTTTCCTCTTGTCCCTCTCATTGAGGAGAGGTTAGATTAGGTTTTTCTTCAGTTTTTTTATCTTCTGAAAAACTTCATTTCAACCAATCTGGAACATTATCATCTTTTACTTTAGTAGCTTCTTCTATTTGCTTATCAGAAATAATTTCAGTTTTAGAATCTTGTTTTGTTTCTTTTGCTTTTATTTCAGTTTTTGGCTTTTTTTCTTTAGTTTCTTTTTCTTCTTTAGAATTTCATTTTAACCAATCTGGAACTTCTTCTGTTTTTTCTTTTATTTCTTCTTCTTTCTTTTCTTCTTTAATATCTGCAGCCTCCTTCTCCTGCAAAGGAGAGGGAATTCAAGGGTGAGGTTTTGCTTTTTCTTTTACCTCTTCTTTTGGTTCTTTATTATCTGCTTCACTAAAACTTCACTTTAACCAATCTGGAACTTCTTCTTTATTAGACTCTTTTTGTTTTGGTTCTTCTATCTTTTTTTCTTTTATTTCCTCTTTTTGTTTCTCTACTTTTTCTACTTTTTCTTCCTTATTACCTGCAGCCTCCTTCTCCTCCAAAGGAGAGGGAATTCAAGGGTGAGGTTCGTTTTTAGGTTCTTCTTCTTTAGGCTCCTCATCTTTCAACTCACTTAATATATCATCTTCCATAGAAACAGGTTCTTCCTCTTTAATTTGTTTAACTCATGAAGTCTTTTCTATGATAAAATCTTGGAATCATATATTTTTATCTTTATTCACTAATAAATAATAAATATAAAATCATAATATAATTCATGTAAATCATAATATAATATAAAATATCCATTTAAATATACTGAAAAGTAATCATAAAAAATTTGATTTTGAAGATTCTTCCTCATCAATAACTTCTTGTTTTTCTTCATCTGGAATATTTTCTACTCAACCATAAACAAATGTTTTCAAAATTGCTTTAAAATCAGTTTTTTGTTTATTTGTCATTAATTCATCTACTGCTACTACTTTTAATATTTCAGTTCATAATATTTTGTTTTCATCAATATTTTCATTATCCCTAATTGCTTCAAGTGTTGAAACTAAATCATCATAACATTGTGTTTGAGATCAAGTAGTCTCATCAGTACAAATAATTGATATAGGTAGTAAGTTTCTTAATGCATTATATGTTATTGCTTTTTCACTTTTATCTTGTTGATTTTCTACAAGTAAAGATTCTAATAAATCTATAATATCATCACCATTGGTTATTTGCATATCATAAATGAATCCTTCGAATTCTAAAATTATATTAGTTTTTTCTCTATCATCAGACCATTCTTCTTTTAATTTTTGAACATACATTAAAGCTTTTAATTTATGTTGTTTTGGAATAGTATTCACATAATCTTTCAATTTTTCTATTTTTAATTTTGTTGAATCAGATACTCATTCAAAAACTATTTTATCTAAATCAACAACTTGCTCTTCTATAAAATTTTTTACTATTTTAATATCAGTTGATCCAACTAATGATCATGAAGAATTTTTTACAAAAGCCCTAAATGTTTGATATTTATTTTTATTTAATTCTATTTTTATAGGATTTCATGACGTGTATGAATCTAATTCACTATTATCTTCATCATCATCATCAGTACCATTTAAATCTGAATCATATTCTATATCATAGTCTGCAACAAAATTTGTAATATCTGGTTTACTTTCTCATAAATATATAAATACTTCTTGCCCAATTTCATCAATAACAATTTCATTTTCACTAATATTTTGATTTGACAATAAAACTAAACCTTCTTTTTTTGACAATATTATATTTCTAACATTTCTAACTACTTTTTTTACTGTTTCTTTTATTTTAGTTCACTCTGAAATTTTTAATTTCACATTATGAGATACTTTTTTATCTGTATAATTATGTATAAAAAATTCTTTATTATTTATTGTAGTACCATCTCATAAATCCCAATTTCTTGAATCAAGAGAACCAATACTTTGATCAAAAAATATAAATTTTGATCATACAGAAATATATCAAAAATCTGGTTTTAATACATTTGATATATTTACTGTAATAGTTTTTGTATTACTAAATCATTTATATTTTGCTTTTACTTTTACGTGTTTTTCTCATGAAGAAAGATATTTGTAACTTTCAGTTTTTGATGTTGATTCTTTATCATAGAATCCATCTCAATCAAAATCCCAAGAATATTTTACTTTATCACTAAGATCTTGACCTAATATATTTTCTACTCAAGCAGTAAATACTACTTCATCTCACATTGCTACAGAAGAATCATTAACTGACAGTTTAACTAAAGGAGTATTTAAATTATCTCATGTTAAAGCTATAAAATATTTAGAACCTGTTATCTCATCAGATGAAATAAGTTCTTCATTATTATCCTTCATTACAACTACAAAATAATAATTTCATGTTACTTTTGGTAAAACAAAACTAGTACTAGGCAATTTAGTAGATCTAAAATCTTGAGGCTCAGAATCTATATCAGTATAATAATACCAAAGATATGACTGAATAACTCAATCTCTATCTTGTGCTCATAGTGCATCTATATTTACTATAACCGGATCTGTTTCAGTATTTACAACTCTTACATCTACTGATGATAATATTGGTTTTAAATTTTGAACATCTAAATTTATTAATGTACTATGAGTTTTTTTATTATCATCACTTTTTACAGTAAGTTTAATAGGAAAACAACCTAACTCATCAAATTTTTTTACAACTTCTTTAGTATTTTTATAAGAATTTTTTCAAAGTTTCCATGAATAAGTTAATCAAGTATTTTCTCATGTAATATTTATACTTTCATCTCAAGATAAAGTTACACTATCTACTCTATTTATAACATAACCTCATAATCATTTACATGCTTCAGGATTATATATTATATCATTATTAGTAACATCTTTTACTGAAATAAAAGAATATGGCATACCTGATTCTCAAATATAAACATTTTTTGTAAAACTATTTTCTTTATTATCTTTATCTTTTACTTTTAAATTTATATTGAAAATACCACTTTTTTCATATTTATGTGTTGTATTAGCATCAACTCATCAATTTGTTTTTCAATCTCAGAAATCCCATTCATAAAACTTTGCTTCAGGAGATTGTGATACAAATCTAATAGTATTTAATCTTTGTGCTACTCTTGGAAAAGCAAAGAAATCAACAGATAATATAGAGTTAATATTTACTTTATTAGTTTTTTGTGAAGATATTCCATCTAAATCTTCTACATTTAATACAACTGAATGTTCTCAAATCGAATCAAAAGTAAAGAATCCAGTTGATCCATTAAAGTTTGGATCTTCTAATTCTACTCTATTTCAATCTATTATCCATGAATATTTTAATTTACCATCATCAGAGAAATCTGGATCAAAACTTTTTGTAGCATCAAAATATACTCTATTTGGTTTATTTTTAAATGGAATACTAAAAGTAAAATCAGCGCTTGGAGGTCTAGAATTTATATATATTATTTTACTATCAGTATCTGTTTCTCATGAAGGTTCAGTAACAGTCATTTTTACATTATATTTACCTTTCTTATTAAAAGAATAAGTAAATAACGTTCATGGTTTTCTTAATACAACTTTATCCTTATCTAAATCAATTATTTCCCAAGAATAACTAATATTTTTATCATTTCATCAATTTTGAGCAGAAAAAGTAAATTTATCTCATAAAAACCCTGTTTCCTGAGATGCTTTTATAGTTGCTATAGGATCATGTACAATAACAACAAATTTTCTTTCAACTTGTTTTAATTCATTAGTTTTTAATTTCAACTTAACTATATAATATCATTCATTTGCATATCTTACTCTCTCTACTTTAGGATCTCAATCATATTCTCTTTTTATTCAATTTCAAAAATCCCACGATGTTTTAATAAACTTTGTACCTGAAGTTGGTGATGAACTTGTAGCATCAAATAATAATCAATATGATGCATCTTCAGGAGTAAATTTTAATTCATCATAATTTCTAAGATTTGTTGAATTTACTTTAATAATTAAAGAAGCTATTTTTTCTTTAACAGTAACATTAGCTCTTGATGAAAACGGTAAAACATCCGTATAACCAGCTTCATTTTTATGAGCAGAAATAACATCTAAAAAAATTGAAAAATTTCATTCTTCTTTAAATGTATAAGTAAGAGTAATATTATCTCACAATACTTTTTTTGCTCAATTTTCATATACCCACCATATATAATTGTATGATGGTATTTTTGTTCAAGTAGGATCTGTAACCTTTCATCTAAAAGTCACTGTTAAAGGAGCATTTCAAGTTTTTGGAAAAGCCTCTACACTTCACTTAACAGCACTAATATTTGTATTTTCTAAATAATTATCAATAGCAACTAAAATAGCTGTATAATTTGATTCATTGTTTGGGTATTTAATTCCCTTTGCTAAAGCAGTTACAAGATGATTATAATAATTTTTATTAGCTAAAGTATCAGGTAAATAATTATATCCATTTTTAGCTAGTAATCATATTCTCTTGGCAGAAGCCTTATTAATAGTCTGACTTAATTCATATTTATTTCTAAATTCAAAAAACTCATCAGTTATTTTATACCTATACTCATTAAATGTTCACATATCCACAGTTCTTAACTGAGTATATGATGGTTCACTATCTACTGCATATGCTATACTAGAGTTTAGTGTCGTTATCCCAATCAATAGGAATATAAATACAATTTTCTTCAACATAATGTTTGTTTTTAAATATTTACTTTATTATATAATATCATATTAAATGTTTTAGTGCAAAAATATTAACATAAAAAATAAAACAATTAATAAATGAATAATATATACTTTTTATATTTTTTATTTGCATTTTAAAAAAAATGTGTATAATGATTACGAAATTAGGTTTTTGTCACCTAACTTTCACTTTTATTTTACCATATTAACCAATATATATTATGGATTTGAACAAGGCACAGATTATAGGTAGAATCACTCAAGATTTAGAGTTGAAACAAACTCCTAACGGACAAAATGTTACAAGTTTTTCAGTTGCTACTAATAGAAACTGGACAGACTCAAGTGGGATGAAACAAGAACAAGTAGAGTTTCACAACGTAGTATTATGGGGAAAATTAGCAGAAATAGCTACGCAATACCTAAAAAAATGATCTAAATTATTTTTAGAATGAAGAATTCAAACTAGAAGCTGGGAAGCTCAAGATGGAACAAAAAGATACAAAACTGAAATCGTATGAGAAAATATGATAATGTTAGATTCTAGACCTACTTTAGATAATTGAATAAACAGTGAGGGTGGAACAAATGATACTCCAGCAGTCAAAAAAACTTCTCCTAAAAAAGAAGAAGAGATAAGTATTGAGGATATTCCTTTTTAATATAATCCATCAGCCTATCGGCAGCTTCCTTTAATACTAAAGGAAGCCTTTTTTATGTGTTTATTTTATGTTTTCTAGTTCGAATAATTCTTCATCAGTCATTAAAAATACCTTATTATTATCAATATATATTTTTTTTATATCTAAAGTTGTTTCATAAATGATCTTTTTTTCTTTTGTATTTGGATTATAATATACAACCAATTTTTTTTCTTTATCATTAAATCATAAATTATTTCTTATTCTTGTTTCATCAATTCAAACAATTCATATATATCAATCATTATAATAAACAAAATCATTAAAATATGAAAAATAATCTAAAGTTTTGCTTGTAATAGTATAAACAAAACTTCACTTTTCTGTTACAAATATTAATTTATTATTTGATCAAGTTTTTACATATTTTACATCTATATTTAATTCTATGTTTTGAATTATTTTAGTATCATAATTAAAAATATATTTTTCTGATCATACTCTGATAAATAAATCTCATAATGTTCATTCTATTTTAGATACTGTAATAAATTGTGGATAAGCCAACGAAAAATTGGCTATTTTTATTTTATCATAAAATAAATCTAAAGATTCTTCATTTTTTTTA
This sequence comes from uncultured Candidatus Peribacteria bacterium, assembly GCA_964527325.1. GTDB lineage: Bacteria > Patescibacteriota > Gracilibacteria > BD1-5 > UBA6164 > UBA6164. The sequence goes on from CAZGNU010000038.1 coordinate 12,177, forward strand.
AAATAAACTTCTTTATCATTATTTAATTTAAAAAATTTATAATATTTATTTTTAGATCTAAGCTCATCTATTCTTTCTGCATTTGATAACTCTTTTACCTCTTGCGCAGTTATTTTAGGTTCTTTTTGTTTTTCAATTCTTTCTTGCTCTATTGCTATTTCTTCCTGTATTTTTGCTTGTTTATTTGGTATATATTTCAAATTATAATACAAATATCCAGCTCAAATTATTCAAATCATAAGAAATATTGCTAGTAATCTATTACTCATAAAGTCTTGTTTTTAATAATATTACTTTTATAATACTCTTAAATTTAATAAATAAAAGAAAAAGTAATGATAATAAACTGAAAAGATATTGCATTAAATATATATGATAAAATTAAAGCAGAAGTTTCTGTATTAGAAACAAAACCTACACTTTGAGCTATTTTAGTATGACAAAATCCTTCTAGCCTTAGGTATATAAAACAGAAACAAAAATGGGCAGAATATACTTGAATAAATTTTCATTTAATAGAATTGGATGAAAGTATAACAGAAGAAATGTTACTAAAACAAATAAAAAGTTTTAATAAAAATAATTTTATTAGTTGATACATAGTTCAATTACCTCTTCCTGAACATATAAATGAAAAATTAATAATTGATTCCATAAATCCCAAAAAAGATGTAGATTGATTTCATCCAATCAATCAATGAAAGATTCTAATATGAGATAATACTTGACTAGTTCCATGTACACCAGCAGGGATAATGGAAATATTTTCATCAATTGATATAGATCTAGTTTGAAAAGAAATATGCGTAATATGAAGAAGTAATATTGTTTGAAAACCTATCACTTCAATTTTAATTAATTCTTGAGCTACTGTAATAAGTTGTAATAGTAGAACAAAAGATGTTTCTAAATATACTTTGTGAGCTGATATAATAATTATAGCAGCCTGACAACCATGATTATTAAAAGAAAATATGTTGAAACAATGAAGTATAGTAATTGATGTTTGATTTACGGTGATAGACTGAAAAATATACGGAGATGCTGAGACAAAAAAAATAGATTCTGCATGACATAGTATTACACCCGTTCCTTGATGAGTATGAGCTTTAACTGTTGCTATGTTGATGAGTAATTGTTTGAAGGCACATAAATAAAAAATTCCCCTATAATCCCCTTTCTTAAAGGGGATGAACTTCATAAAAAAAATTTAAAAAAGGTAGTATGTCAAAACATTTTGTGCATAAAATCTCAAATGAGAATACTTAGTAAAAAAAAGATTCGCGTGCGAATCTTTTTTTTAATCTACATAAATATATCAATCAATTGATCTATCATTTCTAGGAATTTTACGGTAAGTAACCTCGTTTATTCTTCTATAATTCATATCACTAACTATTATATGAGTTGAAGTAATATCCATAACTATTGCTACATGTCAGTATCTTGGATTATATCATCTTCAGGTAAGTTGTACTATTGCTCATAAAGATGGATCTGATCAAGTAGAATGTCATTTTGCTTTTGCATTAGCTATCCAACGATTAGCATTTCATCACCAATTTACATTTTTATACTGTCAAACATACCGAGTACAATTTCACCAATAAAAAGTATGCTGCGGTTTTCTCCGTACAAGTTTATATCTACCAGTCTTTCAAACATATTCACTTGTTGCTTTTCATGAAAAATTATAAGCTGGTTTACTAGTAACAACAGGTTTTCTATATACTGGTTTTGGAACTTTTTTTATTGCTCAAGGTATTACTAAAACTTCTCACGTTATTAATTTTGATCATTCTTCAATTGCATTTTGCTCTTTTATTTCTTTTTCTTCAATATCATATTTTTTTGCAATAGAAGAAACTGTATCTCCTGATTTAACTTGATGAATTAATCACGTAACAGGTGGAACTTTTATAACCTCTCCTGGTTGAAGGGTATGAGTTTTACTAAAATCATTTGCCCAATAAATGGAATTAGTAGAAACACCAAATTTATATGAAATAGAATAAAAAGACTCTCATGGATTTACTTCATACTCAACTATTTCATTGATTCATATTAAATCTCTCTCATCATCCAAAATTGTATTTACAGATATAAATGAATCAGTTGATTCTACAATTGGATTACTAAATTCAGAAGTTTCTTCTTCTCATCAAAAATATGATTCAATAATCGAAGATTCATCGATATTTCATCTATAAAAATCATATCTAGAAGTATTATATAAAACTGAAGCCAAAGTAGGATATATTGGCATGATTAAAACAACTAAAAAAACCACAATACCATAATGATGTGTAGATATTAATGTTTTTTCTTCATTTTTATTAATTCAAATAGTTTCTTTAACTATTCTAAGATGTCTATTTAAACGTGCTTGGACATTTATTTTTGCCTTTGTTTTTTTATTTTTTCCCAAAATATAATCTAATAATATAAAACTAATTATTCTTTAACAAAAAAATCTTATTTACTTGTTAAGTATAACTAATAAATAAGATTTTCAAAATTATTTTTTATGCAACTGATAATACTTCTAATTTAGTTAAGTGAGCTCTAAAACCTTTATTTCTAGTATATCTTTTTTTAGATTTCTTTTTAAAAACTCTAACTTTTTCACCCTTAAACTGTTCTAGTACTTTTAACTCTACTTTTGAACCTTTTACAGTTGGAGTACCAACTTTTGTTTCTTTACCAGCTTCATCAGAAACAAGTAAAGCTTCTTGTGATATAGTTGCATTAACTTCTTCACCTAATTTTTTTACATCAATAATATCACCTTTTTTAACAGTGAATTGATTTCATCCTAATTCTATTACAGCTATCATGCTTAATCAAATTAATTAAATAAATATTTTTTTATATCTGAGATCTGCAAAAATCGATATATTTTTTTGTATTTTTTTCAAAGCTAAAATAAAAAACCTAATTTTTTTTATTTTTTAATGGTTGGGATGGTAGGATTCGAACCTACGCATAACGGAGTCAAAGTCCGTTGCCTTACCACTTGGCGACATCCCAGAATACTTTCATTAAGAAATGCCTGTGTATTATATAAAAATATAAAAAAAGTCAAAATTAATTGGCTCTTTTTTTCGTAGCGGGAAAAATAATCAATTTTTAATAACTAGTTTTAAT
>CAZGNU010000039.1:0-14568 GCA_964527325.1 uncultured Candidatus Peribacteria bacterium
AATTTACAGCAGATGAAGCTCATTCATGAGATACTTCTTTAATAATAAATATTGAAAATACTGCTAATTCAAATGTGATTTGAACTTGAGCAAATGATTTATCTAATCGTATTTCAGATTGATATTCAGTTGCATGGAATAATGTTGCTGCTTGGGAAAATGTTTGAGATGCATTAGCTGCTCAAAGAACTCCAAACTTATCATCAGTTATTCAAAGTGTTATTACCTGAAATGATTGGGCAAACGGAAATGCAATGACTTTTATTATAACTGGTAGTGGTACAAGAACTGCTGATGCTTATGGTTCTACTTGACCAAAGTTAGTTATTGAATATTCAATTATTGATGAAACACCTGTTTTCTCTACTTGATCAATTGATATTCAAATTTCAAATGCTAATGATGATGCAGAAGAATATGTTTGAAGTCATAGTGTAAATCTAGCTAGCTCTGATATTGAAATGGTTGTTGATTGATCTGCTCAATATGCATGATATCGTTTTAATTGACTTTATATTCCTCAAGGTTCAACTATTACAAATGCATATATTCAATTTAGTGTTGACGAAAATAATTCTGAAGAGACAAATTTAATAATTCACTGAGAATGATCTGATAATTCTACCCCATTTACTACAGCAGATAACAATATCTCATTAAGAGAATTAACAAATACTTCAATAAATTGGGACAATATCCCAGCTTGGGAAACAAGATTAACTAGATGAGAAGAACAAAGAACTCCTGACATATCTTCTATAGTTCAAGAAATTGTAAATAGATGAGGATGGAATGAATGAAGTTCTATGAGTTTTATTATTAATGGTACAGGTAAACGTGTAGCTGTTTCTGCTAATAGCACTCCTGCACATGCTGCTTCTCTTCATATAGAATATAGTAGTGAAGTTGTTAGTTGTACTCCTGAATGGAATATTTGAACTTGGTCTGAATGGTCAACTTGTACTGATTCTAATCAAACTAGAACTAGAACAATTACAGATAATAATTATTGTTCTAATGATACTAACAAACCTATAGAATCTGAAATTCAAGCTTGTATTGTTCAAACATGAAATGAAATTTTTGAAACTAGAGCTACTAGTAGCAATAATACAGCTGAAGAATTTCTATCTAATAATTGATCTATGTATCTAACTAGTAGTGATCTTGAAATGTGTACTGATGTATATGATCAAGCAGTTTGAATTCATTTTGATAATATCGAAATTCCTGCTAATGCTCAAATCACAAACGCATACTTACAATTTACAGCAGATGAAACTCATTCTGAAGAAACTTCACTTGTAGTAAATATTGAAAATATTGCAAATTCTCCAGTTATTTGAACTTGAGCAAATGATTTAAGTAATCGTATATCAGATTGATATTCAGTTGCTTGGGACAATGTACCAGCTTGGGAAAACGTTTGAGATGCTCTAGCAGCACAAAGAACTCCTAACATGTCATCAATGGTTCAAAGTGTTATCACATGAAATAATTGGACTACTTGAAATGCGATGACTTTCATAATAACAGGTAATTGAAGAAGAACTGCTGATGCTTATGGTTCTACTTGACCAAAGCTAGTTATTGAATATGTAACTCAGTAAAACAATCACAATATTAAAAAAAATTGACTTTCATATTATCTATGTATAATATAAAAGTCTTTTTTGACTAAAAATTAAAATAAAAAAAAAGGAGAATTAATTATGAGAAAAAGAATGAAAGCACTTCTACACCCTTATCTACCACAGACAAAGGGACAATCTCTTGAAAAACTTTATTCCAACTTCCGGAAAAGAGTCCAAAAAAAAAGTAATGACAACTATCTTGATAATGAAAATAATCCGATAAGATTAGTTGTAAATATTAACCATCCTGTAATGGATACACAAGAAACTGTAATTGTTGAATATCAATCATTCAAACCTATATACATGGAAATATTTAATGAAATTGGTTTCGAAGCAATTGTTTACTCAACAATCTTCAATGTTCGCTGCCGATTAAGAGTTTTTAAAACAGGAAAAGGATACATTGAAGAAATGGATCAATAACCTGAAAACTGCTAAGGAGAAATTAAAAAAAAACGGTCGTAAGACCGTTTTTAACTTGCAAAATATTTTTTTTCCATATACTTGTAACTACATCAAATCTTGATGTTCTATGGGGCCCTCTTTATGGGGGCTCCACCATTTTTTTGAAAATGGTCACCTGCCTGGATGATGGAATTGGTAGACATGGGGGATTCAAAATCCCCTGACTTCGGTCGTGTGGGTTCGATTCCCATTCCAGGTACCATTTAAAATAAATATAAAAGTAGCTTTAAATATATATTAAAGCTACTTTTATTGACTTTTTGGTATAAAAATTTTGATTTTTAAGAAAATAGTATATAATATAAATAAGAAAGCATAGCAAGTTGTATGGAGGAGATAGACAATACGGTCATATCCTATGAAGTACAAGCCTACTAGGCTTTTTTTTATTTTAAATTTTATTAATTTCGTTTAGATTTATATTAAAAGAATTATTTGAAATAAAATCATCAAAATTTTCTTCTCAATTTATATTTACTCCTCTTAATTTATAAGCTATCAAATCAGCTATTTGAACTCATCAAAAACTTTTAGAATTAACAAAATTAAATTTATGTTTATTTTTTAATGGAAACCTAGCATTTAAGGTTTGTTCTATTTCTAATTCTATTTTTCTAGTCTTTTTTAATAGTATAACTTTATCTGCTATTATAGTAATATCTTTATTATAATTAATAATACTACTATATATTTTTCATATCAATTTTATTAATATTTCTATATATTGTTTTTTATTATCTTTATAATATCAATCAATAGCAATTCAAATTATATTATTAGCAATAATTTCAAAATTATTATCCTTAATCATATTTTCATAAAAAATTTTTCCAGTATTTTTAATACTCTTTAATTCAATTTCTATATTTTTAAATCAATATTGTTTTTTCTTATTTATTACATATTTATTTATATAACTAGTTTTATGCTTTGTTATAAATCAACCTATTACAATTTTTCATTCTGCTAATTGCTTTGATTCATCTAAATATATTATCATTTTTTACTTTATTTAAATTATTAACTGATTTTATAATACATATAAATAACTTTAAACAAAATAATTAAGCTACAATTCTATAATATTAATATAATCACTATAATTTATAAATTTGATAAATAAATAAAAATTATTAGAGTAAAATTACATTAAGTTACAACTTTTCCATGCATTTCTATTAATTAAACAAAAAAAGGAGATTTTTTTATGACACGAAAATATATTGTTTTTCCACATAAAATGAAAGCAATTGATAGACATAATGCCTCTAACTTACAAGGTAATTCACCTATGCAAGAGGCACTTAAAATTGAATTATCAGCCAATCCAAATTTGAAAAAAACTATAAAAAAAATTGCTGCTGAATATGAAAAAAAATGAAAAAAGGTGTTACTATGGTAATTTTGGGGAAATATGTTAACATATTATCCCCTTTTTTTTCTATATACGATAAAATACATCAACAAATTGATATTCTACGAAGCCATATTTACATTGACTCAACCATTTTTGAACTGACACCATAAAAGAAGATTCTTTTTATTTTTCATTAACTAAAACTTTACTTCAGGAATAAGAAAATTATCTAAACTTGTATTCTGATATTCATCTCAATTCAATTTTGCTTCACAAGCAGAAATATACGTTTCCCAGTTTGATGTAATTTTATGCAATTCTGCATATGAGATTTTATATTCCTTTACTACTTGTTTACTATCTACTAAAACATATGCAATTTGTCTATGCGCACCTTTTTTGAAGTTATAAAAATTTTTTTTGTTTTTTCATAAATACCATACTAAAAATTCTTCTTTAAATTTTTGTTCAAATTTTTCCTTAAATATACGAGCATTTGGAGACAATGTTTCATCAAAACAAGTAACCATATAGTCAGGATTGTTATCAAGTTGTTCAGGTGTTTGATTACATGCTGCATTAGCAGTTCCTACTGATATTAAAGCAGCACCAAAAAGAGCTACAACATTATTTTTTATTTTATCAGATTTACTAGATTCAGTTTTTTTTAAAAAATCTGTATTATTGCTATCAATAGTATTCATAAGTAGTTTATTATTTATTAAGTATTAATATAATAGTTACAATTTATTGTTTGTCAAGCTAATTCATAACAACTCAATAAACTCATTTAACTACTTCCTTCATTTTTCAAAAATCTAATTTATCAATCGTATCCTCAGATGTATGATAATTTTTGTTTCTAAAAAAAGCTGTATCAGTTATCATATATGCATTATATCAATAATGCCAATAATTTCTATGATCAGAAAAATCTACTCAAGGTATAAAATTTGGTGCACTAATTGACCAAGTATCAATATCTGAAAAAGAAATCATATTTTTTTTGATTTCTTTTATTTTTAAATCAAAAAACTGTCAAACTATTACTATAAAATTTCATTTTTTAGGATATATCCGTTTTAAAAACCTAATTGGATATTCTTGTATTTCTTCATCGGTAAAATATCAAATCATTTCTAATGAAATCATATATTTAATCTTTTCTTTTTTTTCATACATAGATTTAGCATGTACAAAACTTCACATTTCTTCAGTAGCAAAAAATGAAGGTTCTTCAAGTGTATATGCTATAAATTCTATATCATTTTTTAAGTCTATTTTATTTTCTCAAACCAATCTAGCTAGTTCTAACACTCATGCAACTCATGAAGCATTATCATCAGCTCATCAATAAGTTCAATATACCATTTTCTCTTCTCAAGAATATTCTCAGTAAACATCATAATGTGCTCAAACTATAATCTTTTCTCTACTCTTTCAGTTAAAACGACAAATCACATTCTTATATTCACTACCATTTACATCATATTTTTGAAAATTAGTTTCATCACATCACGATTTCTCAAAATAACCATAAATATAATCTGCAACTCTATTTATTTCATCAATATTTCTATAAGCTCTTTGTATTTCAGATCACACTAAAAAACTTACATGATTTCTCAAATCTTCTTCATTTAGTTTTATTTCTATTTTTTCTGAATTTTTTCATAATAATATTGGATTTACCAATAAATAATAAAATATTCCAAATGATAGAAAAATAAATATATAAATATAGTATCTTTTTTTCATAAAAAATTGTTAGTATATTAAGATTGTTTAATTATATTTATAATATAATTTTTAACAAAACTAAAAGCCTTTTCAGGCTTTTAGTTTTTATTTTTCTTTTAATATATTAATAGTATATATATGAATTATTCTACTAAATTATAACCTTTTGAAAATAATTCATATAATTTTTTAAATTTTTCTTTTTTCACTTGTAATGAACTATCATACCACTCATCCAAATGCTTTCTTATACTTTTACTACATAAAAAATCTATTATTTGTACATCTGATAATCATTTATTTTTTAGAAAATCTTCAATAAATATATCTATTTCATTTGTTCTAAATGCTATCATTGAAAAATATCAATTATTTCAACTTGATTTTAAAAAATTTAATAAAACTTCGTTTTCAAAAAGTTCTTCACTTAATCATCATTGAAGGTATAATTTTGAACTACATCACAATTTAGGATTATCTGTCATTTCAATAATTTTTCATTTATTTTCTTTTCATTTTAAATCAGGTTTAACAGAATTTCAAAATTCAAATATATCTTCTAAAATTTTTCTAGTTAATTCAAATTTATAATATTCCTGTCAATATTTTTCCAAGGCTTCTTCAGAATATTCAATAAAAGACGAATTTAAAAATTTATCTTGATTTCAATTTCTTTCAAAACAATTAAATAGAAGGTGTTCAATTGAAAGTTTATAATTTTTTATAGTATCCATTATTTGGACACTTACTGGCAATTCCATTACTTTATCTATTAATTCTGAATCAATTAATCATAATATTGAGTCTCTATATTGCAATAATTTACCAGAATTTAATTTTCAATTAGTTCATAAAGAATTTTCAACTGTTTCTTCAAATTTAATTAAAATTTTATGAAAAAAATGTGTAAATAATGTATCTTCTTTATCAAAATCTAAATTTAAACCATATTTTTCACTAAAATAATCTTTTTTATCTACTATTTTTCAACTTGAAAAAGCAATAGATAATTCATTAATGTTATCAATTAAATTATCAATTTTTCCTTTAAAAATAAGAGAATATTCCACATGTAATGACTGCATATAATCAGAAAATTTTATAATATGAAATAATGTTCTAATTTTTTTTGGAAAAACATATAATGATTCTTCTATATCAACTCTTGAATTATCTTCTTTAATCATATATTCATGATAACTTAAAAGAAGTACATTTATTTCTTTTAAAGAATTAAATATTTCTGGACTCATATATGATGATTTATTTTTTAATTCTATATTTTTTGTTATTTTAGATTCATTATTAAATATAGAAATAAGTTGTCCAATTTTATTAACAAAAAAAGACAACTGTTGTTTTTGTTTACAATCTTTTTTTTGTAAAATTATTTCACACTCCTTTTTTATTCTAGATAAATCATAAATTAATGTTGTTTCAAGTATCTCATATATACTATTTATTTCTGATAATTGATCTTTTCATTGACTTTCAAGTATAACATTTTTTAACATGATTATTGTATTTATTTTGTAATATTTCTATATTATAGATCTGTAGTAATTTTTGTCAAGCAATAAATATACTATATTATAATAATCTTTTTCTTTTACGAAAAAATAAATATAATAAAAATATTATTAACTAAAATAAAAAAATTATGAAATGTATTTTTTGTGACATTGTAAATAAAAAATCTCCTAGTTGGACTGTGTATCAAGATGATGATATAAGTGCTTTTTTTGACTATTATCCTGCTTCTAGAGGGCATATTTTAATTGTACCAAATAAACATTATGAAAATATATTTGATACTCCTAAGGATATTTTATCAAAGATAATTAAATTATCTAAACGCATTGCTATGTTTTATAAAAAAGAAATGTGAATAAGTAATATCAATATAGTTCAATCAAACTGAATTTTTGCTGGACAAGAAGTATTTCACTATCATATGCATTTAATTCCAAGATGAGAAAATGATAATGTTAATCTTCACTGGGATCATGATGAAGATCATAGAGATGAATATGATGAATTGAAAAAATTTGTAACTAAGTGAATAAAGTAAAATATATATAAAAGGGCAACCACAAGGATTGCCCCTACATTTTCACATATTGATACCTATTTGGTATCTTATTAATTTATAATTTTCATAACTAATCCCTCTGGATTTTTCCCTCATCTTTTTATAATTTTAACCTCAACTATATCACCATTTTTTGCTCAATTTTTTCTTGATCCAGCTATAAATATATCGTTGTTTTTTCCTTCATCAGGAATCACAAAACCAAATTTTTCTCTATCTTGATATCTTCATACAACAAGTTCATCCTCTGTTTCATATATTTTCACAACTATAGCTTCTTTTTTTCATTTAAAATCTGCTAATTCAGCTTTTACTTTATCTCAATCTTTTGCTCAGTTTTTCTTTTTTCAATAAACAAAATATCCTTTTTCTTGTCACTCAACATCAATAAAACCAAAATTACCATCACCTCATGAATAAATTCATTCAACATATTTAACCTGATTTTTTTGTGAATCTCTCCCAAAAGCAGTGATTATTTTAGCTTCTGGTTTTTTTCATTTAAATTTTTTAAGAGCTCTAGCTTCAACTTTATCTCAATCTTCTGCTAACCCAAAATTTTCTTTAGCGACATAAAAATCTCACTCATAAAACTCCCTATCCTCAGGAATAAAAAATCAAAACTTATCCCCTCCCTGAAACTTACCATACATTAATTCATTTTCTTTTGATTTAGCCATTTTATGTATATTAAAATATAATTTTCAGGATAATAAGTATAAAAAAAAAATAATCAAGTATTTTAAATTTGCTTTTGTATATACTTTATATATACTAAGAAATGTAAATGATTATCCCTATCTTGAATTCTTTCCCTTAAGCCTAAGGGAAAGAGGCTGCATACATTAATTCAAATTAAAATTATTATGACTATAAATCCATATATTCCAGATATAATTAAAATTGCATCTAGAAATTTAAGAAAAAACATGACTAATTCAGAAAAAATAGTTTGGCTTGAAATAAAAAACAAAAAAATATGATATAAATTTTTAAGACAAAGACCTCTATATTTATATACTGAAAACTCATGACATGATAGATATATTATTCCAGATTTTACATGCTTAGAATTAAAAATTATTCTGGAAATTGATTGAAATATCCACAATAAAAAAGAAATAATTATACTAGACAAACATAAAGAAAAACTCTTACAACAAAAATGATACAAAATAATAAGAATAACTAACTACGAAATCAAAAATAATATAAAATCAACAATCAAAAAACTTGCAGCCTCCTTCCCTTAGGCTTAAGGGAAGGAATTCAAGGATGGGATAATAATTTAAAATACTACTAACCAAACAACCTATGTACCTATGCAACAACTGCTGAAATGAATCACTAAAATGGCAAGGACAGTGCTCTTTTTGTAAAGAGTGGAGTACTTTAAAAGAATTTAAAGAAGCTAAAATTAGTGGAACAAAATGAGTAAAAAAATGAGAAACTCAAGTTTTATCTAATCTAAATGAGGTTATTTCTGATAACAAGCAGCAGAAAATAATTACTAAATCTAGTGAGTTAAATAATGTATTAGGTTGATGAATAGTTCCTGGTTGAATAGTATTACTTTCATGAGAACCAGGTATTTGAAAATCAACTATTACTCTGCAAATAGCTAAATATGTAGAAGAAAAAATAATATATGTTTCAGGAGAAGAAACAAATTATCAAATAGCAGAAAGATCTAAAAGATTATGAGTTTCGGGAAAAAATATGAAACTTTTAGCTGAAAATTGTATAGAAAATGTTTTAGAAACTCTTACAAAAAATAAAACTGATATATTGATTATTGACTCTATTTCTGTGATGCATTCAAATAATATTACTTGAGTCTCTGGCAGTATTTCTCAAGTAAAATATATTACAGAATTATTAGTTGCATTTGCAAAAACTACAAATACTGCAGTATTTATTATTGGACATATCACAAAAGATTGAAATCTTGCATGACCAAAAACTCTGGAACATATGGTTGATACAGTTTTATATTTTGAGTGAGATAAATATGATAATTTAAGAATTCTTAGAGCATTAAAAAACAGATTTGGACCTACTTCTGAAATATGAATCTTTAATATGACAGACAAGTGACTAACAGATTTAAAAAATCCATGATTAGAATTTGTAAATTCAAATGAAGATACAATTTGATCAAGTTTATCAATAACTATTGAATGAACTAGACCACTAATTGTTGAAACAGAAAGCCTTACAACATACACAAAATTTGGTTATCCAAAAAGAAGTGCTAGATGAGTTAATAGTTCAAAATTAGATCTAATAGTAGCTGTTTTATGAAAATATACTCCAATAAAACTTGAAGCATATGATGTTTATACAAACATAGCCAGAGGACTCAAAATTGAAGAACCATGAATAGATTTAAGTTTAGCAGCATCAATAATTTCAAGTAAACAAAATAAACCACTTCCAAAAAGTAGTATCTATATCTGAGAAATTTCGTTAACATGAAAAGTTAAAAAACCTATGCATTTAGAAAAAAGAATCAAAGAAGCCGAAAAAATGTGATTTGAAAATGTCTTTATTCCAGACTGTAAAATAATCTCTAAAAAAATTGAACTTATAAAAGTGAAGAATGTGAGGGAGTTAGTTGAGAAAATAAGGTAAAAACTCCCCCTAAATTAATCATTATAGTCTTCTCCCCCTCAATGAGGGGGAAATGAACGAAGTGAATAGGGGGAGTTTTTTATTTTTATTTTATTCAAGTTGTTCCAAACCCTCCTCTATCTTTATTATCTCACATAGTATCAACAACCTCTAAGTCAGGGTGTAAGTATGGTAATAATACTCATTGTCATATTCTTGTTCAGGCTTCTATCTCTTGTTTTTTTCCTGACATGTTTATGTATGGAAACTTTATTGTATCATTATCACCACAGTAATCTGGATCAATAATTCATACTGAGTTTGTTTGCATAAGTCAGTGTTTTTTGAATGTAGAACTTCTTGGTTGAGTTTGAAGGTAATATCATTTTGGAGATTCTACAACTGTTCAAGTCTCTACAAGTTTAAATTCTCAGGGCATAAATACCAAATCATCCACACATCTAAAATCAAAAGCACAAGCTCTCTCTGTTTCGTATTTTAGAGTTTTACCATCATGAGTTTTTATTCTTACTTTCATTTGTTTAAAAAATTATTAATATAATATGTAAATATTAATAATTTAAAGCTATTTGTAAATTTTATTTTAATAATTGAACTTATATTCTAACCCCTCCCTCTCACTATCGTTCGAGTACTCCCCTTGGAAAGGGGAGAAATCTAATTTCTTCCCTTTCCAAGGGAAGTACCCGAAGGAGGATGGGTTGGAAATAAAGTTCAATAATTATTAATCTTCTTCCAATGAAAAAACTATTATTCTTAATTTGAATTTTATATATTATTGCTGCTATTTTTTTTATTAAAATTTTTTATCTTGATAAAAAAGAGACAAAAATAGAAGATTCCATCGTTATAATTGTTCCTGAAGAAAAACTAATACAATACAAAAACAACCCTAAATGATTATTTGAAGAATATAAAGAATTTTGAATATGAGCATGATTTTTTATTAGTGATGATTGAAAGATTCAAACTGTTAACCATATAGTTGAAAATGATAATATTAACTACAAGATAATTTATAATAATAAAGAATATGATTCAGTGGTATTATCTAGAAATAAAGAAAATGATTTAGCTGTTTTGAAAATTTTATGATTAGAAAATAAAAATTTTATTCCTTTAAAAAGTCAAAACAATAGTAAAAAAATAATAATATGAGAAAATATTATTAGTTATTGAATAAATATAAATAATCTAACCATAATATCAAATACATGAACTCTAATAAACAAAAAAAGTAAGCTAGAAAATATGTCTAACTTACTTGAAATTTTTAATCCTTTGAAACCAGGTTTTTCTGGGTGACCAATAATTAATTCTGACTGAAAAATTATATGAATTAATTACGCAACGTCTGAATGAAAAAATTATGGAATTATATTACCCTCAATATCTCCTCAATAGTCGTGTACCCTTTTATTGCTTTTAATATACCGTCCTCTTTCATAGTTATTAAATCACCATTTCTTGCTTTTTTAATTATTTCATCTGTTGTAGCTCACTCTCTAATCATATCTCTTAATCATTCATTTAAAGATATTATTTCATATATTCAAATTCTTCAAGCATATCAACTATTGTTACACTTACCACAACCAACTCATTCATATAACTTTATATGATCAGCTGGAATATTACTCATTCAAATCTCTTTCATCATATTTTCTATAATACTTGTTTCAAGAGGAGTTCTATCTTTTTCTTTTTTACATTCTGGACAAATTTTTCTTATAAGCCTTTGAGCAATAATAGTATCTAAAGCAGAAGCTAAAACATATGGCTTTAATCACATATTTACAATTCTATCGAGTGTTTCAGCTGCTGATTTTGTATGCAGTGTAGATAATACCAAATGTCATGTAAGACTGGCTTGAGTAGCTGTTTCTAGTGTTTCCTTGTCTCTAATTTCTCATACCATAATCACATCAGGATCTTGTCTTAATAATGCTCTTAATCATGTTTTAAATGTAAATCATTTTTTTTCATCAACTTCTGATTGTATAACTCCATCAAGTCTATATTCTATTGGATCTTCTAGTGTTATAACTTTTTTTTCTCTAGTATTAAGCTTAGCTAAAATTGTATAAAGAGTTGTAGTTTTACCTGAACCTGTTGGACCTGTTACAAGGATCATTCAATTTTTTCTTGCAATTGCTTTTTCTAGAATTCTTTTTGTTGTCCAAAAAAATCACAACTTTTCAAAATCAATTATTGCATTACTATTATCTAATATTCTACAAACTACATTTTCTGAATTTCAAACAGGTAGAGTAGAAACTCTCACATCAATTTTTCTCTCATCAATAGTCATATCATATTTTCAATCTTGTGGAATATCAAAAATATTTAATTTTAAACCTGAAGCATACTTAAGTCTTTCTAAAACAGGTTTGTATTCTTTATGAGTTAATTTAAAAATATCAACTAATATCCCATCAATTCTAAATCTAACAACTACATATTCTTCAAATGTATCATAATGCACATCTGAACTACCTAAAACTAAAGCTCAAATTGTAATATCTTTTAAAGCTTCATCTGTTTTTTGAGTTTTTAAAGCATTTTTTACTTTTTCTTCTATTTTTACAAATCTATCAGAAAAATACCCTTTTTTATCTTCTTTTTCAAGGATTTTATCTTTTAAGATTTCAGACACTTTAGTAGTTTTTGCAACAACCATAACTTGTAATTTTAATAGTTTAACTTATAATTACTTAAATTTTATCATATTCTACTGTTTTATGCAAAAAAAGAACAATCAGGCATCTATATTAATATGGGCAATATTTCTTAGTCTAATTATTTCTGTTACTTTTATCTCAATAAGTACAAAAATAAATAAAAATCTAATAAATAATATTAATTTTTCTGAAAAAATAATAGATAATACTGAAATAAAAAACATAATAAATAATTCTATTTTAAATTGAAGTTTTACTAACCAAACATTATCAAACTGAGACGAACTTATTTTTGATAAAAAAGATGAGATAATTGTTTCTTTAAAACAAAATGAAAAATATATAATAAAAATAATTGAATCTAGTACCGTTTGAATTACAATTATAAATTGATGACCAGTTAAATATTGAACATGATTAATTACAAATTCAGAAAATATTTCTGTAACAGCCTGAGATTTTGAAATAGAAAATTTATGATGATATACTAAACTAAAAATTACTTCTTCTTCAAACAAAAATCATTTATCAAAATATTTAAATTATAGAATAATAAAAAAAATCTGAAACAAAGAATTAATAAAAACAAAATGAAAAATTAAAAACTTTTAATTTTATTTATTTGTATATAATATAATTAGATATTAAAAAAAAATCATGCACAAAAAAATAATATCATTTTTATTAATTTTTATATTTATATTTGTAAATAATATAAATATAATTCATGCTGAAGATGAATGTAGTTCATATTCAGATAAAATTGGTTATTCCTTATACCAAGAAAGAGTAAAATGTATATGTGATACTTATAAACCAGAAAAAGCAGTAGTTACAATAAAAGATTATCATAAAAATCTTGATGAAGATATAGTTGATGAAGAAGAAGAATGAACTGTAATTATAAAAAAAAGTTATGATTTATGAAATATAAAAGATACTCATAGAGATAATATGAACATGATTTATAAATGTTGAATTCTATTTGCTCAAAAAAAATGATATGAATTAATTAAAAATCACCTAATAAATAAAAATGTAGATATAAAAGATGTAATAGAACCAAATTTTGATCAAAAAATTAGTTTAATTTCGTGGAAAATTTATAATTTTTGATGCATGGAATCAAGTGAAAAAGAATCAATTATGAAATTAAAAATATTACAACAAACTACATATGAAACATGTAAATATGTAAATTATCTAGAATATTTAAAAGAAAGAAATGATAAGATTGAAAATGTATTAGATGAAGACAAAGACACATATACCATAAATGAAATCTATGTTGCTGAAAGTAGGAAAAATAATGAAATCGATGAAGAAATAGATCATGCATACAAAGTATTTCCTATTGCATACCATGCATATAGTGAGTATGAAAATAATTTACCAATTCATTTACTGCTTGAACTTTTAAGAGAAGATTTTATAATTTTAAGAGAAAAACTTCACGCTGTATTAAATCCTATTAATCAAGTTGTATATAAAATAAGTAATGCAATGAGAAGTCAGTAATTTAAAAAGAGTAAAAGTTTTATTAAAAAACTTTTACTCTTTTTTGGTAATTGGTTTTACTCTCTGTATTCAGTAAAACTAGTTATTAATTTTAGTTAATTTTTCACGTTGGGAGGAAAAGCCTAAATTCTAGACCGAAACCGGCCACTTTTGAATAATTGTAATGTAACTTGAGATAGAATCAAATTTTAATTTGGTTTTACTCAAGTTTTTTTGTAAAAGAATTCATTTGGGGAAAGATATCAGAGACATTTTCTAGGTCTGTTATTTAATTTTTCTTGAATAATATAGATATCATGCGGAGTTAATTTGGAAACATTTGTATTACGAGGTAAATACTGTCTAATAAACATATTTAAATTCTCAATAGCTCCTTTTTGGTATGAACAATAAGGATCATTGTGAAATAATTTTATTCTTCAGGATATTTCTTCAGGAGACCGA
>CAZGNU010000040.1:0-14563 GCA_964527325.1 uncultured Candidatus Peribacteria bacterium
GTTATATATCTTTTTGAGGATTTGGAAAAAATTGCACTTGGGGGTTGAATTCAGGGACACTAGTATAATAATATTGTAAAATATATATATTAAAAGTCAAATAACTAAGTATGATTGATTTCTATAACTACATTTATAAGTATTTTAAATTAAGTATTATATTTTCATTACTAATGCTTATTTATATTGTTGCTTATGTAGATGGGGTGGTAGTTCACGCAAATAATATATATATTTCTGATTCATATTTATTAGAACATCAATTAAAGTATACTAAAGCAATGTATTGATTAAATACTGATGTTAATATTGATAATATAAAAAACATAAAAATATTAAATACTGATGATAAATACAATACAGTAAAATATAATTTTTCATTAATAATAGATAAATTAGGTATTAATGAGTCACTATTTTCTTTCCCTATGACTTATAATGTAGATGATTATAATTATGTTAATTCAAAGAAACTAGATGAAAATATTGTAGATTTTGAATTAATGGAGGTAACTAATCTAAAAGACTGATTTATGATTGGTGGTCATTCATCAGGATTATGGTTTGATGATTCTCGTTTAAAAAAAGTATTTAATAGCTTAGATCACTTAGATTTTAATGATATAATAAAACTTAAAAGAGATGATTGACTTGAAATAGAATATAAAGTTATTTGAAGAGAAATAAAAAATTTAGATGAAAAAATAATATTAAAAAATAAATTTTATATTTATACTTGTTATCCTGTTGGTTCTACAGACCAAAGGTTAATAATTGAATTAGAGGAAATTAAATAAATTCAATTTTTCTACATAACTGTTTCTTAGTAGTAAATGTACTTTTATTATTAAGATTAAAACTATGAGAACACCATGAGTTTATAAAACCTCTAACTTAAGATCAACAACTAGTAAAACATTGGTTGCTCTAAAAAGAGTAAAAAGTGAAAGAGGTTCTTGTTTATCTAATTACAGAAATGCTGCCAATCAAAGAAAATCATGAGGAAGCAGTAATTCAATGATAACATTAGTATAATTAAGAATACAAAATGAATACATAAATTTGTATTCTTTTTGTGTTTCTAATTTTTTTACTCTTTTTTGAGAGTATTATTACATTAATAATTAATATAAATATATGATTACAGATATTTGAATGAGTCAATCAGGTACTAGTAAAGTTGGTACAGTTTTAAATACTTTAAAAACTTGAAAAGATTCAAAAACAAGATTAATTAAGAAATTATCACACCTTGATAAACTTAGGGGACATAAGTTTATAACTAAAGCAATATTAGATAAAGCTGAAAAAGTTTGAAAACAAGAAGATAAAACAGACCCGAAAATATTAGTTAAATATTTTTCTCCTAGTATGACATGGTATATTACTGAAATTGAAATAGATAATCCTACTCAAGCTTTCGGTTATGTTAAAAATGAAGCTTATTGAGAATGAGAATTTTGATATATAAATTTAGAAGAACTATCTATAGCAAGATTTAATTCATGATTACCAGGAATTAAAATGCCAGTAGAAAGAGATTTGTTTTTTAGAAAATGAAAAACAATGAACGAAGCTTTATGAATAAATAAAAACAATATAAACTTAAACCTTATTAATGTGTGAGATAAATTAAAGTATAGAGATAATAAATGAAAGATATATAAGTGAAAGGTTGAATGGTTTGAACCATTAAATACTGATTTACCATATCATAAAGTTAAAATAAATAATTTTATAACAACAATAGAAGATCTTAAACAACTATACAAAGAGTGAGTTTCTGAAAAAAACTTTACAGATGGCTTAATATTTATACTAGACGATAAAATAAACTGAGAGGCAAAATATGAAAATCACTGTTTATTTTATCATAATGAAGATACAAATAATTTTGAAATAGTATGAAAATTTTCTGATAACCAACCTAATTGGGATAATGTTATATTAAGTCACAAAGATTTAACTCCTGAAGAAAAAAAGTGAACTGATGAAGAAATATCAGAAACTTTTTTTAAAAAACTAAATGAAAAATTATAATTTAATTTTAAAACTAATATACATGGATATAATTAAAAAACCTAAAAAACCTGGAAAAGTAAAAAAGAAAAAACCTGTTATGGATATACTAAAATGAAAAAAATCTCTAACACATAAAATGAAATCTAATTACAAAAATTACGAAAAAGAGTTTTTATGATATATAAAACAAAGAGGATGTTTTAAAGATGAAGAATGGCATTGATTTGAAACTAAAAATTGAGTACTTACAGATAAATGAGCACAAGATGTACTTGATAATTTTGATGAATACGCATGAGAAGAAAATACAGCTCATGATCAAGGTTTTTTATCTTGATATGAAACAGCAATAAATGATGTATGTAGTTATAATTTAAATGATAATAAATCAATAACCAAAGATAATTTTATATCATTAATGAATGATAATCTATATTTTCTAGATATTCTACACTTTTGAATTATTCTTGAAAAAGAATGATATGCTGAATTAAATTTATTTTTTTCAAAACATAAAATGATAATTAAATGAGATAGTGAAAAATTTAAATTTTATTCATTTGATAATATTAAAAAAACTAAAGAAGTTGAGATTAATAACCTCAAAGGGAAGCATAATTTAATAGAATTATGAAAGTTTATATCTGAGAAGATAATTAAATTTGATGAAAAATGGAAGAATGAAAAATAATAAAATAATAATATATATCCCATTATAGAAGAGACTGAAATTCTCTTCTTTTTTATTATTCAATTTTTTATCTCCAATGTTTCTTAGTAGTTAGATTATATTAATTCCTAATTTTAAAACTATGTTAACACTAGAAAGAAAAAGAGGGGAGTTTAAAAAAAGAAACAAGCCTAATAAAGTACTTAATGTGCTATACAAGAAAAAACAAACAAATCCTGATTTAACATATATCATAAATCCACATTCGAAGGTTAAAATGAAAAAAAGACACATATCTGAAACAGATGTTGTTAAATCTATTGAAGAATTTGATAAATTTTATGTAAATGATGATAGAACAATTGTAGAGAAAAAAATATGAGATCATATAGTAAGAACCATTTATTCTCACAACATGTATACAAATAAAGTATTTATTATATCTACAATGCATATAAATAAAAAAAAGTTCGCTACCCCTAGATCAGATATATTTTAATTTAATAATTATACAATTATGAACACTATAAATACATTAGACTACCACCAACAAGGTAGGAAAAGACCAAATATGGTTTTAAAGAGTTTAAAAGCAGTTTTTAAATACAAAAAAAATGCATCAACATTAATTATTGCCGATTATGACAAGAAGTTAATTAGAAACACAATTGCTTGAAAATTTACAGCATATATGAATGGTAGAGATTTTTGAACTTTAGAATTTCATGATAAAGAATGACATGATATTATAATGGAACAAGAAGATGAAACACTTCGTATTAAAGTTGATAAAAAATATGTAAAAGACTTAAATTTAAATAAGGTTTGAGTTATAAGAAAATTGATTGAGGCAGTTTAGGGTTATTTATATAACCCTATTTTTTATTTATAATTATTTTGTGTCATTTTCAAGTCAATCTAAAAATCCATTTACGCTAGTTAATAATAAATTTTCAAGAATATAATCAATGTAGGATTTTAATTTTGTTCACTCCTTTAATGAATTTGATTTTTTTTCTAAAAGTTTATTAATTTTTAGAATTTCAATATCGCCTTTTTTTTCTTTTTCAATTAACAATTTTATAATTTTATCTAGTTTTATTTTATCTTTTTTTGTTAATATAAATTCATTTACTTTCTTATAACAAACAAAATGCCTTATGTTATCATTAAATTCTTCAAGAACATTAAATTTATTATTATCTATGTTATGTACAGCTAGTATTTCAGAAAAACCTTTATCACTTAAATAATTATACATTTGTCCATCCTCTCATGGGGTATATACAACCCTTGATTTATCTTTATAAGTATATGATATTCCATTACTTTCAATTAATTCTAAAGACTTTTCCTTTTTATATCATTTTTTAGACTTTATTATATAATTATCTATTTTTCTATATTTAGAATAAAACCTTACATGATCTCATTCAAAAAAAGATGTAGCAATATTTTTAATTAACACTTCTCAGTTTTTATAAAAAGAAGTATTTTTCTCTCCCTTCACCTTTGCATCATAATAAATATTATCATCTCTTTTTGAAAAGTTAACATTTTTTAAATATTCATATGGTCAGTAAGTTTTACCATTAAAATCTACAAATTTTCACTTATTAGTTTGATAACTAACCCAATATATATCATTATAATGTTTTATACGTGGAGCATGCTGATGATAATTACCACTTTCATTAGCATATACTTTTTTTCAGTTTATAAAGAAATAGTTTTTAGAAATATATCAAGATAATACACTCTGATTTTTTACACGATCAGTTCATGAAAAAACAATTTGATCATTAAAGTAGGAAGCATTTCTTATTGATGCTTCATCTTTTCATTTATAAAAAACTATTCAATTAGATATTATATATTGAGGATTTTCAGTTGTTATTGTGTTATCAAAAGTTGAAATTATAAAGAAATAATTATCTTTATTAAAATTATAACTTCATAAATAATTACTAAATTTATAATATTTTTCTTCAGTGGCTTTAATAAAATATTGTTTATAATCTAAAAAAGTAGATTGTAATTCACAATTTTCTTCAATAAATCAAGCATTAGCTGATTGTGTTAGTAATATTAGAATTAAAATTAGTTTTTTCATATTTTATTTTAAATTATAAATTTTCAAAAAATCTTCTTTTGAAGCAAATCGGTTTGGATATTTATATTTATGAAAAATTACTTTCCAATTAACATATTCCTTACCAAGTTTTAAAATTTTAGATTTTTTTAACATTTTACCATTTTTACACTTAGGTAAGATATTTTTTTCAAAGAAGTTAAAGAAGTATTCTTCTGTCCATTTTATTGGAGTGCGTTTTACTTTTTTAGTTGGCTTTTGTAAGTTATATAATTTATAAAAATTTTTTTTATTTTTATATTTTTTAGGAAACAATTTTTTATTAAATACAACTTTCCAATTTAGATATGGTTTTCAATACTTTTTTAATTCTGATAATGATAACATTTTACCATTTTTACACTTAGGTAAGATATTTTTTTCAAAGAAATAAAAAAAATATTTTTCAGTCCGTTTCTTTTTTTGGTTGATTTTTGTAAGTTATATAGTTTCATTATATCCTTCATTCAATGTAACTTAGGTTCAAATTTATTATAATACAAACAATTTACCCATGATTTATATATAGGTCACATTTTACTAACTTCTTCATGCCTCAACATTACATTATTCTTACACTTAGGTAAAATATTTTCTTCAAAAAACAATAAAAAAGTTTTTTTATTATCCCATGCCTGTGAATATTTAGCACGTAAAGGTGAAAACCTTTTAAGTCAGTATATTTTTAAAAAATCTTTATGTGTTTTAAATTTATTAGGGAATTTTTTTCTATTAAATGAATCCATCCAACTTTTATATTCGTATCACATGCTTTTAATTTGTTTTGTCCCCAACATTATATTATCTTTACATTTAGGTAAGATATTTTTTTCAAAAAAATCAAAATAATCTTTCTCCTCCCAAAAAAAATAATAAGGTTGTTTAAGTTTGTAGTAATTTAAAAATTCTCTAAAAGTAGAATATCTTTTTTTATAATCAAATTTAATAAATTTAGTATACCAGTTAGTATATTTTTCTCAACAACTACATATTTTTTTCTTACTCAACATTATATTATCCTTACATTTAGGTAAGATATTTTTCTCAAAGAAATCATAATGTTTTTGCTCAGTCCATTTTAAATAATTATTATGTGGTTGAATTCAATGTTTTTTTAAATAATCAGTATAATTATGATTTTTCCTAAATGCAATATACCATTTTTTGTATTTATTTCACAAACTAAAAAGATAGCAAACAGACGGTGCTTGACTATTTTTACATAATGACAATATTTCTTTTTCAAAAAATATTAATAATTTTTCTTCAGTCCGTTTTATATTACCCATTTTTATTTATAACTATTCAATGTATAAATTAATATCCACCACATAGGATAATTAAGTAACACTAAAAATGAAATCATAATCCAATGTAGTATATTTTTTTTCTTTTCTAAAGTTATTATCCTTATAGAATATAGGGATAATAACATAATAGGGAATAAATAGTAAGGATTAAAAGCAAATATAAGCAATCAATAAATTGATCTATATATACCCAAAGGAAGCAATATTAATATAATTGCTATTCCTATGAACTTCATACTATGTAACAAAAAGGTATAATTATTTTTCATTTTCAAATTCTCTATTTTTATCAATTTCAATAAATTTTTGTTTTTGTTGTTCAAACATTAATTCATTACTTCAAATAGGTCAATTTCTATTTTTTCTAATAAATATATCTGTTATTCATTTTTTTTCAGTAAATTCATCATAATATTCCTCTCTATACATCATCATAATTATATCAGCATCTTGTTCTATTGATCCTGACTCTCTTAAATCTGACATTATAGGTCTTTTATCTGGTCTAGATTCCACTGCTCTTGATAATTGTGATAAAGCTATAATTGGAACTTCTAATTCTCTAGCTAATCATTTTATTCATCTACTTATTTCACTTATTTCTTGAGTTCTATTTTGACTACTTCAATTACTCATTAACTGTAAATAATCTATAATAATTAAATCAAGTCAGCTTTCCATTTTTAATCTTCTACATTTACTTTTTAATTCAGTAAGATTTCATCAAGCAGTATCATCAATAGAGATTTTAGCATTATTTAATTTATCTATTGCATCTCAAATCTTTGAAAATTCATTATCAGTTAATTCTCATTTATCTAATTTCCATGAGTTAATTCACATAGTACTTGATAACATTCTATCAGTAAGTTGTTCTTTACTCATCTCTAAAGAAAATATAGCTACATTCTTTCCTTTAAATCAAACATTTTGAGCTATATTTAATGCTAAAGCTGTTTTTCACATAGATGGTCTAGCAGCTAATATAACAAGATTTCAAGGTTTTAATCCTCATAATTTATAATCTATATCTCTAAATCAAACATGTAATCTATTATTTTTTACTAAATCAGGATTTTCATGAATATCAGCAAATTCTTCATACCTATTTTGTAATATTTCATGAACAGGAGTAAGTTTATTTTTAATAAAACTTTGGGTAACTGAAAATAATGATTTTTCTGATTCATCTAACAATTCTGATATTTCTTTTTCTTCATCAAAAGAAAGTCCTAATATTTGATTTGCTGATCTTCATAGTTTTCTTAGTATTGATTTATTTTTAACGATTTTAGCATATTCTATAACATTAGCTGTTGTAGGAACTATTTCAGTTAATTCTGTTAAATATGTAATGCCTCATACTTTATTTAAAAGTTTTTTATCTTCTAATTTTTCTTTCACAGTTATAAGATCTATTGGTCTATCTTCTTTATACAAATCAAAAATAGCATCATATATTTTAACATTATGATTATCATAAAAATCAGAAGCTTCTAATAAATCTCAAATACTTATAATTATTTCACTATCTATTAGTAGGCATCATAAAACAGATTGCTCAGCTTCACTTGAATATGGTGGGACTTTCATCATAAATATTGAACCATTAAATATTAATTTGTAAATATTATACTTATTTTTTTAAAAATATTAACCTTTTTATTATTTATTTATTATTTATTTACAAATTAATAATTCAATTTTAAATCAAAATTGTTTCTTAGTAGTAAGATTACATAATAATAATTTATTTTTTAATTGATTTATTATGGAATTATTAATAACATGACCAGCCCTAATACAAGGTGCAATGGTTTTTATGGCAGGATTCAGTGCAATGGTATTATGAATATTCTATTGGGCTAACTCTTAATATGAAAAGATACTTTACAAAAAAGTATCTTTTTTTATTTTTAATAAAAATTTATACTTAAACCAAAATATTCAATTTCTCTACTTAACTGTTTCTTAGTAGTAAGATTACAAGTTTAATTAGTAACCTTTTTATTATGGATATTTTAAGTAAACCATTAAAAACAAAATGAAATTCTAAAGTTATGGATAAACTTAAAAGAATTACTACTTATGTTGAATATGGATGAGAAAAAATAAACTATGATTCACTTATTAATGCAGTTCCGACATTACTAGATTCAACAGGAATAAAAGATTTAAAATATGAAGCATATTATGTAGGAAATAGAGGGTATAAGCTAGAGGTATTAAAAAGACCTATAGTAGATATTATTGCATTGTATAAAAAATCTGAAAAATATGATATAAAACTATTTAATGTAGAATTTGAACATAATATTTTAGTAGGAGAGTATAATAAGATAAAAATTGTAAATTGAGAAGATTTTTTTGAAGAAACAAATATTAACCAACAAAAGTTTGAAAAGGAAGTTAACTTAATTTATAACAAATAAGCATGGATACATTTAAAAAACCAGTACAGGTAAAGGCTAATTTTAAAAAAGAGAGTAAAGTCCTAAATAAAATAAAAGAACTGAAAAAATACAAATTTCAGAAAATCGATACATGAAATAAAAGAGAAAGTAATATAGAAAAAAATGCTAGAAAATCATTAAATAAATTTAGAGAGGTAAAGAAAGAAACTCATGATATTAGAAAAACATGACAAACATGAGGAGGAGGTAATATGAGTAAATCATTAGTAAATAAAGTAAGTAGAGCACTCTCAAAACTACAAGAATCAGCATCAAATTCATTAAAAAAAGATACAATATTACAAATTAGAAATTTAAGTAATTATAGAGATAGTGAACTACTAGATGTATTAAATAAACTTGTATTAAATTTATGACATACTTCCGATTATTTTGATAAATATAACTATTCTGATTCATATTACAACAATGATCCACTAAGGTTAGATAATGAAAAAATAAAAGCAGTAAATAATTACATTAAGACTTATTGTAATATAAGAGAAAAAAAAGAAATAAGGGAAACATTTAAGGAAAGTAGAAATATGATCTTTAAAAATTATCATTTAAAATATGAAATCTAAAAAAATATTTAAAAGTTTTCATTTTTTTGATATATACATATAATTATATTGAATTAACTTTTAAGTATAAATCATGTACAGTTCATTATCTTTAGAAGAAAATAAAAAATTAGCAGAAAATGCATTAAATAAAGTTGCTGAACAATTAAGTAATAATAAAACAGTGAGTAACGAATTTTGAATTGAGAAAATATGAACCTTTAATTCTAATTAATAATTATTTTTTATACATAACTCAAAGAAAAGTTTAATTTAATATTTTAATATGTATAACAAGCCTATATAATTTAATATTAAAAAAATTAAAATAATTTTAAAAAGGGCACTAAATAGTTAACATATAAATTACTTCACATAATATTTCTTATGTGAAGTAATTTATATAAAAATAGCTCTAGGTAGCTATTTTTATGTTTTTCATAATAGTAATATAATTAACTATTTATTATTTTATATTAAATTTGTATAAAGATCTTTTTCAATCTTTTTGATCCGTTTTTGAAATCAAATTATCATTTATATGTTTAGCTAGTCTTTTTGTAACTTGTTTTTCATCTGAATACTTAATATTATTTTTACTTAAATATAAATATATATCTCTTGTACTAAATAATTTATCTTTATTCTTAAGATAAAATCTATAAAAAACCTTATCTGTATCATTATAATACCTTAATCTATTAGCAGAAATATTCTTAGAAATATCTTTTTTAAGGTGTTGAGCTTCATATATAGAATACTTACACATATCTATAAAGGAATTCATATAAAATAAATTCCAGTCTTTTAAAGTATTTTTTCAAGATAATACACCTCTAACTTGTCTTAAATAAGTCTTTATGTTCTTCTTAAACCAATATCACATTCATTTAAAATAATGTCATTTATCGTATTTTTGTTGAATATATAAGGATTCTATAACTCTTGTGGTTCTTTTATTTCAATTAGAAAAAGGATGAATAGCATACAATATCAAATGTAAGTTAGCTAACTTAACAATATTTGTTTCTCAAGTATTAAAATATTCAATTAAACTATCTATATATTTATCTGGTTTTTCAGGAGGATTATATCAGGTTTTTCAATTAAGTGTTTGAAAAATTCCCATATTTACCATATAACCCCTATTCTTTCAAGGATTATATTTTAATCCTTTATTTACATACTTATCCAATCATTTTGTATTAATTTCATGAACTTCCTTAATAAGCTCTCTTGATAATTTAATATTTCTTAAAGAATTTTCTATTGACCACAAAAATCCATTCCTAATATTAACAGCTTCTTTTTCTGATAAACTTTTTCATGAAATATTTTTATTACTCAGAATTTTTTCTATAAATTCTTTATCTACTATTTCTCATTCCATAGTAGTTGTTCAATAAATATCATCACTTATAGATTCAATATTAAAAACTCATGTAGAAATTTTTATTTCATGTTGCTTCTCTATATTTACAAGAATATTATATGACTCAGCTATTTTATTTTCATAATCACTTAATACTGGTGTTAATCTAGCTTCTACTGTATAAGCTTGTTTAACTAATGATCAAATAAAATGATTTTCATCAATTACCTCTTTAGATTTAATAAAACTTTTAAAATTGAGCTCAAATGGTGAAATTTTTCATTGTTCAAGAACATTTAAGTATTCATCTACTAAATACAAAGAGCTTTTATTGATTTTTTTTATTGACAATGATTCCCTTTTTTTTCAACCTTTTTTTTCGAAGAAAAAAACATCAAAGTAATTATTATCAACTTTATTAGGTTGTTTAATTACTTTTAAGTCGTTAATACTCATATTTTTTTTCATTTTTTTTATAGTATCCATTTTCTACCCCATATTAAATTGCTATAAATAGAGAATAAAACCCTCCTACCCCATATAAATATTATACCATATTTTTCTAAAAAACAAAATTTTATTTATATATTTATTTATATATTTATTTTTTTACACTGCATAAAACACCTTTAATTAAGGCTTTTTATTTTTTTATCCCCTATAAAGAAATTCTATTTTAAAAATCGTGTTCTTTGTAATATTTTTTAATTAGATATTTTTTCAACTATTTATTATTTTATTCAATTCTCACCTATATTATAAATTTCTCTTAAAACCTCTACAATAATACGTTTTTTTGATGTATATGATGGTATTTCCTCACTATATTTTTCTATTTTATAAGCTACTTCCCATAATGCATCAGGATTTTTGTTATACATTTTCACAAGTATAACTCTAACTTTTTTTAAAATTTTATTTAATTGTTCTTTAAATTCTTTTTCATGACAATGTCAAAAACCTCACACATTATGACATCATGAGTAATTTAATTCCGATATATTTCTGCTTTTACACGTTTCCTCGTTAATCATTTCATCAGCATATGTATTTGTAATTAATACAAAAATTATTATTAGAATTGATATAGTTTTTTTCATAAATAATTGTTTAATAATATAACATCCTTATATAAGATAATCGTATAGTTAATTATGTAAAGCTATAATTATAATTTATTATAATTATAATTTATTTTTAATATATTCACTTACATCATACTGATTATGAACATCTTTCTTATTATATAATATTTATATTATACTTAGTAATATTTATATTTTTACTTTTATATTCAATTTTTTCTATTCACTGTTTCTTAGTAGTATAAGAGATTTTATCAAAAAAAGATAAAATATAATAATATATACTAAAACCAATTTATGGAAAAAAGTAGTAAAATAGTTGATTATGTAAATTCTATAATTTCAGTTATCAGCAACAATATTAATGAACACAAACAGATTGAGAAGTCAAAATTTTGAAAAAACTTCCAAATATGAACTGAATTATTATATGAAGGTAAAGAATGATGATTTTTTGAATGATATTTTTTATGACACGTAGGAGATAAAGCTCGTAGTTGAGTTTATAATTATTACTATAAAATATTAAACAAAATGACTGGAAATATGGAATTATGTCCTATATACAATATAAGTTGATATATAGATAATTAGTTTAGATTTTTAGTTTACTATGTATAATATATATAGAACTTTATTTTACTTTAATAACAAAAAAATATGGATTTAAATAAAGTACAATTGATTGGGAGAAACACACAAGAGGTAGAATTAATAGACACTCCAAATGGTCAAAAGGTAGCTAATTTTTCAATTGCTACTAATAGAAATTGGACTGATTCTAGTGGTCAAAAACAAGAAAATACAGAATTTTCCAATATAGTTGTTTGGTGAAAACTTGCTGAAATTGCTCACAGTTATTTAAAAAAATGAGCTAAGGTTTATATCGAATGAAGATTACAAACAAGATCATGGGAATGAGATGATTGATCTAAAAGATATAAGACTGAAATTGTATGAGAAAATTTGATACTTTTAGATAAAAAAGAAGAAGAAAATAATGGATAAATAAAATTGTCTATAAAAAATGCTGCAAATTGTGGCATTTTTTATTTAAGTATGATATTATTATTTATATATAATATAACATATTTGATATGCTTAAATGATTGACAGGATTATCAAACGGAATTTTAATCTATACTAATCAAGAAGATAATAGTAAAGCAGAAATAGGATTTATTTTTAAAATTAATCCTAATCAAAATCTTGCCATGATGTCTCAAAATGACATTAATTCTCGGCAGGAAGATATGCAAACATTTTTAAGTGCGAACAACTTTACTTTTTCAATTATTAAAAAGAAGGTTTCAATTACTGACTATGATTATCTTCCAAATTATGAAGAGATATTATCAAAAAAAGATTTAAAAAAATGAAATGTTTTACATAAAGATATGTTATATGGTACAGCTAAAATGATTCAAGAGTATACAGTTTGAGCTACAAAACATGAATATTTTCTAAAAGTTAATTCTTATATTTATAATACAAAAGAAGATAAAGAGATAATCAGAAAACATAAAGAAATTGAAAACATATTAAAACAATTTCCTGAACAATTTAGAATTGAAAAAAAACTAAATTCAGAAGAAGTAATAATTTATTTAATGAAAGAAAATAGGTTTGCAACATCTGAAATTAATACGCTAATAAATACAGATCTAAAAAAACTTTGATATTATAAAGATATTTTAAATGTAGATTAATATGGGATTTTTTAAAAAACATAGCATGTTATTAATAAACGTATCACTAATTTTAGTGGTACTTTCTTGAGTTATGTATTTCAAAGGTTTGTATAATGAATCAAAAAGAAATTTTTCTGAAATAAAAAATTATTCTCGTTGATTAATAAATAATGAATCTGATATTTCTTTTAATAATATTATAGGAGAAACATTTGAACTATTTATTAATTGAGAATTATTTCATAAGTGAAATACTTTAAATAGTTTTAATGAAAAATTAACAGAATTATTAAACACTAATTCAAAAAAACAAATATATGTAAATATTTATAATTGAGATGAATTAGTAAAAACAGAAATATTTAAATATTCAGATTTTGGTTATTTAATAAATATTAAAGGTATTATTAATAATATTAAAACTTGATTTATTAATTCAAAAGGTAAAACAGATATTAAGTTAAAAGATTATTTGTTTTTTGATAATAAATTATTAAATAAAAAAATCGAATTAATAAAAGACTCCTTCACAGAAAACAGTAATTGAGAGATATACTATTCTGAAGATAATAAAAGTTTTAAAGTTAATTCAAATAAAGTCTTTCTATCTTCAGTAAAAGATATTAAATTAAATATAGCAAAAGTAGATGAGAATATTCAATTAAGAGATAGTGCTATTGATATATATTTAATACAAAAAGAAAATGTATACTTTGAACAAGTTGAAAAATTAAATAGTATCATAAAACAATTAACAAAAAAAGAGTTTACTCTTGAATCATCTCTAGAATGATTAGATTATAATAAAGTTAAAGATAGTATATATAGTTTAAATATTGGTAAAATAACTATTTCAAAAGAATGAGATAATTTTAAAATATCTTTCCCTACATGATTTATAACAGACTATGTTAACTACAATAAAGAATTAAACTTTATTGAATTAGATGAAACATTATTTGATGAAGAGTTTTGAAATTTTTCAAAAATAAATTTAGAAAACAAATCTGATGAGATTACAGAAAAACCTTCGTTATATAGTATATCTCATTGATGAATAACAGAAAATAAGCCGAATGAGACCAACTTTAAAGTATTGTCATATTGAAACTGATTTTCATTTGATTATGTATGATTAAAAAAAGAATTAAAATTATTTATAAATAAGACCGTTTCTGAAGACATAGATAATATAGATTTATCACTAAATAATCGGCTCTTTTTTTCGTAGCGGGAAAAATAATCAATTTTTAATAACTAGTTTTA
>CAZGNU010000041.1:0-14470 GCA_964527325.1 uncultured Candidatus Peribacteria bacterium
ACCTATAAATGTTCTTAAGTGTCTAGCTACTTTTTTTATAACTGAAGTAATATAAGGAGTGGAATTATTTAAATGCCAAGAAAAACTCTGATTATAAAGTTTTAAAAAATAATTAACCTGAAAATTTAATTCAATATTATTATCCAATCTTTCAAAATATCTTCTATATACAAAATTCGTTATTACTCTTAAAAAACTAAAAGCTATAAAAAACATAAGTAGTTTTATAGCTAAATCATTATTTTCTAAATTTTTTATAAATTTTGCTAAGAAAAAAGGTGTAAAAAAAAGAGAAACTCAAATCAAAAAAGAATTTAAAATTGCAATCTTAAATCTAGTTTTTAAAGTATTTTCCCAAATTAATTTTAAAATGAATATAAATGTTTTGTACATGTTTTTTTGATAATTATTTTATTTATATTTAATAAAATTGAAAAATATTTTTTATAATTAAAATTATAGTTATAATATTTTATAGTAAATAGAATTATAACTTTATTAAACAATGAAAACATTAAATTTTATAAAACTTTGAAAAAATGATTTTTCTACATTACAAATTTACATGAATAAATTAGCTAAATATGAAAAAGATATTTTAAAAAATAAGTTTTTAAAACCTAATTGGGTGTTCACTGAAAATTGAAAAGCAGTATTAACTAAAATCATCTATTAAATCTTTTAATTCATTTTTAGTTACACTAAAAACTTTTTGATACTCTTCGTTCATATTTTGTTTAATTCTTTCTATAAGTCTATTTAATTGTTTAAGGTTTATTTTTATAACTTCATTATTAGAAGTACATCATAATATTGTTGGAACATTACTT
The DNA here is from genome assembly GCA_964527325.1 of uncultured Candidatus Peribacteria bacterium. Lineage (GTDB taxonomy): Bacteria > Patescibacteriota > Gracilibacteria > BD1-5 > UBA6164 > UBA6164. Next base: position 831 of record CAZGNU010000041.1, read on the forward strand.
GTTTTTCTTAAATCTGATACTGCTTTTTTTTCAAAAAAAAGCTTTAATTTTTTATCTAAATAATTTTCAACTTTATTTATAATCTTTGACATTGATTCTTCACCACCAATTACTTCAAAAAATTTTGCTTTAAATAAATCTATACTATCTAACATTGAAAATTTCGGATTTTCTTTTATGACTCATTGTTTTTGCTTTCCCTTTTCATTAACATTTATATCTTCTAATGCTGTTTTTATACAATTATCCCAAACTGATTCTGTTAAAGAATTATCCATAATAAAATAAATTAATTTTAAATAAATAATTAATATATAATATTTATTAAAAGTCAATTTTTAATCCCTAATAAAACCTTCTGCCTGCATTTCAAAGAATTTTTTGTAAGTTCCATTTTTCTTTCTAATTAAAGATTGGTGAGTTCCTTCTTCAACTATTTTTCATTTTTCAAATACTAAAATTCTATCAACATTTCTAATAGTGGAAAGTCTGTGGGCAACAACAATTGCTGTTTTATTTTCCATAAGCTTTTTCATGGCTGTTTGAATATATTTTTCTGATTCTGAATCAAGTGCTGAAGTAGCTTCATCTAAAATAAGTATTTTTTTGTCCGCTAAAATAGCACGAGCAATTGCTACTCTTTGTCTTTCTCAACCACTTAATTTTACTCATCTTTCTCAAACTAATGTTTTATATCATTTATCTAAATTTGATATAAAATCATGAGCGTGTGCTTTTTTTCAAGCTTCTTCTATATCCTTTTTAGTAGCCTTAGTATTTCAATAAGAAATATTTTCCGCTAAGCTTCTATGAAATAAGATAGGTTCTTGTGGTACTAAAACAGTATTTTGTCTTAAACTTTCAATAGTTACTTTTGAAATATTTTGACCATCTATTAATATTTCTCACTTATTAATATCATATAGTCTTTCAAGAAGTTTAACAAAAGTAGTTTTTCCTGATCAAGAATGCCCAACTAAAGCAACTTTTTCTCCTGGCTTTATTTTTAAATTAAAATTTTTAAAAATTGAATTCTTTTGATTTTCATATGAAAATAATACATTATTAAATTCTATTTCTCACTTATTGATTTTTAATTTTTTTGCTCCTGGTTTTTCTTTAATTTGAAGCGGTAATTTATAAAAATATATCATATCCTCCATATCTCATACAGCAACAAATAAATGTCTAACATGTGATCCTATGTTTCTAAGCATAGAAGCGATATAACGATAAGATGTATATACAAAAACAAAATCTCATACAGTAAAAGTACCTATGTACCAAAGATAAGCTCACCATCAAAGCATAACTCATTTATATGTTGTCATTAAAATATTTTGTACAATATGAACATATTCTCAAGTAACCCATAATCCATGTTCTTTCTTTTTGAAAATTGAAGTAACTTTCTTAAAAATTTTATCTTCATATTTTTCTCTTCAAAAAGATTTTACACTTGGATTACATGAAAAGGAATCAGCCAAAGTTCATCAAATCTTACTATCCACCCTATTAGCTTCATGATTTTTTGGTAAAACATATTTTATTGATAAATATATTGAAACTAAAGCATAAATTATACTTAAAAATGTCATTACTAATCATAAAAGTGGAACTTTTATAGTAATTGATATAGTAATTCATATAAACACAAAAAATATTGGGAAAAATTCATAGTAAAACAAATCTATAAATTTTTGTAATCACCTAGCTCATCTTTTTACTTTTGTTACATTTGAACCTGCAAAAGTATTTGCATGCCAGTCTGAAGAAAATCTTTGTACCTTAAAAAAAGATTCTTCTATAGATTTTTTCATAGAATTTATAACCACTTTTGCCCAAATAAACCATCCTGAATGACGAAATATCCAAAAAAGTATTCAAGATCACATAAATAATCATAAATATAAAAACAGTCATCTAATTGCTTCTTGTGAGTTTCCATAATTTTGCGCTAAAACATCAACCAATTTTCAATATATAATTGGTTGTGCTATTTCTATTCATGCTACTAATATTATACCTAAAAAACTTATTGCCAATTTCCAAGGTTGCTGACTAATATAATACCAAGCAAATTTTGCTGTATCTCAGAATGTAATCTTTTGTTTTTTCATTTTTTATAATTATGATATATCTATATCATACTACTAATTTAAAAATATTAATCTAATAATTTTTCAAACACTTCTTTCTTATCAACATTTTCCCAACTAACATCATCTCTACCAAAATGTCACCCTGTTGCTGTTTTTTGGTAAATTGGTCTTTTTAGATCAAGAGTTTTTATAATTCCAGCAGGAGTTAGATCAAAGTTAGCTTTAATTGTTTCTATAATTTTTGCTTTTTCAACTTTCTCAGTATCAAAAGTATCAACATATATACTCACTGGCTCAGCTACTCAGATAGCATATCAAATTTGTACTTCACATTTATCGCATATTCCTGAAGCTACTATATTTTTTGCAATATATCTAGTAATATATGCACCACTTCTATCTACTTTTGAAGGATCTTTTCATGAAAAAGCTCATCATCCATGTCTACCTAATCACCCATAAGTATCAACTATTATTTTTCTTCAAGTTACTCAACAATCTCATTTAGGTCACCCTACAACAAATCTACCTGTTGGATTTATATGAAGTTTTGTTTCATCATCCATCAAATTTCAAAGTACTGGTTTTATTACTTCTTCTAATATCCCTTTTTGTAATTCTTCTAAGCTCACACTTTCCTTATGTTGATTTGAAATAACAACGGTATCAACTCTTTTTGGTTTATGGTTTTCAAACTCAATAGTTACTTGTGATTTTGCATCTGGTAATAAATAATCTAAAACTCTTGTTTTTCTAACTACTTCTAATTTCTTAGTTAATTTATGAGCCAAACTAATAGAAAGTGGTAAATAATCATCTGCCTCGTTAGTAGCATATCAATACATTATTCATTGATCTCAGGCTCAACCAGTATCAACTCACTGAGCTATATCTGGAGATTGACTGTTTATAAGAATTTGTACAGAAACATCATCAGCACTAAATCCAGCTTCTAAACTATCATAACCAATATCCCTAACCGTTTTTCTAGCTACATCCTGAAAATTCACCCAAGATTCTGTTGTAATTTCTCAACTTACAATAATAGTACCAGTAGTAACCATACATTCACAAGCCACTCTAGAATTTGGATCATCTTTCAAACAAGCATCAAGTACAGCATCACTTATTTGGTCACACATTTTATCAGGATGTCATTCAGATACTGATTCTGACGTAATTAAATATTTCATATAAAAATTATTAAAAATTAAAAAAATACTTCCTATATTAAAGAAAGTATTTTTATTAAATTTTATTTCTCAAAATTTGTATAATTATATCTTTCCTGTTAATACAGGTAGGAGTTAGCACCTTATCTAAGACAGGTTGCTGGAGTAATACAATCGGGCCTATTCCCTCTTACTCACTCTTGATATTAACTCAAGTAGGTTAATTATATGAAAAAAAATAGTTTTTCAAAATTTTATTTATTTTATAATCCTAGAAATCATCCAAAATGGAATGATTTTTACTTCAAAAACCTTATTTGTATCTATTTTTCTATTTGTTACAATACTAGTTGTTGTTTTAATAAAAAAATTAATTTTATCTAAATAATTATCACTAAATCAATTAAAAATCTTTGGTATAATATCCCTATTATTTAATTTTACTTCTATTGGTATTATTCATCATTTTTTAAATTCATAAATAAAATCAATTTCGCTTCAGTTAATTTTATTGTATGTTTTTATCTCATCAGAAAATATTTGTTTATTTTTTATTAATTCTAAATATACAAAATTTTCTATAATATTTCAATAAAATCAATTAAATACAAAAGTATTTTTAAAATAATTGATAATTCATAAATCATTTAAGAAAAATTCTGATTGTTTAGAATACTCTTTTCTAGAATTAGAATAAAAAGGATATACTTTATACAATAAAAAACTTTTTTCCAATATTTCTAAATATTGTTCTGTTTTAAGTCTAGATATTCATAAAAATCAAGATAATTCACTTATATTTAAATTTGAGGAAATATTATTAGCTAAATATGCAAACATTTTTCTAAAACTTATTATTTCTTTTCAAGAAAGAAACATTGTAATATCTTTTTTCATATATAGATCAATTATTTCACTTAATTTTTCTATTTTTTTATTTTTTGTTTTTTCTAATACAACAGCAGGATATCAACCAAAAGTATAATATTCTTCTAGAAGTTTTTCTATTTTTTCATACATAAATTCTTCATAATCTTTTATATTTAATAAATCAATATTAATTTTATTAAATTCTAAAAATTCATAAAAAGAAAAAGGATATACCCAAATTTGTTTTACTCTTCAAACTAAAGAACTTCACAATTTTTTTATTTGCCATAATCAACTTCAAGTAGCAACAATTTTTAATTTAATTGATTCATCATCATAAAGAGATTTTAAAATCTGTTCTATATTATTTATAGTTTGAACCTCATCTAAAAATAATATCCCCTTTTTATCAAACTCAACTGAATAATTAAATTCTAAATACTTTGTAAATTCAGATTTTGTTTTAAATTCTTTTTCATATATATCATCAAAATTTATATATTTTTTATTGTAATCCAAGCTATCATCCATCAATAAAGTTTTAAGTAAAGTTGTTTTTCCAACCTGTCTTGCTCAGTATAAAACAATAAGTTTTTTTGTCTTCAAAGATGAATATAACTCTTTTAAGTATTTATTTCTTTTAAAAATCATACAAAATATATTATATAAGTAATTATATTATCATTATATCAAATATTTTAAAAAATGCAAAATTTAACAGTAAATTTTAATATTTTGTTGAAAATTTAACAGTAAATATTGTTTTATTAAAAATTAATTTAATATTTGGGAAAAAATAAATACACTAAAATAAAATTATTTAATTCATAAAGACAAAAACATGAACACTGATTCTAAAATACTATTTCTTGATACTGAAACTACTGGAATATTAAAAGATGAAAATGGAAACATTACTTCAAATTGATCATTAATCCAATTAGCATACAGAAAACTAGAAAACTGAAAAAAAACTGATGAAAATCTGTTTTTTAATACTGATACTGAAATAGAAATTTGATCTATGGCAGTACATTGAATTTATAAAGATTTGTTAATAGAAAAAACTGCTTGAGAATATATAACAGATGAAGATAGAACTAGATTATCTAGTATTTTTAATGAACCAATAATAGTAGCTCATAATCTAGATTTTGATTTAGATGTTTTAGATAACTCTTTTATAAATTATGGTGATAAATTAATAGACACTTTAAAAGTAGCAAAAGTACTATGGTCAGAATGAGTGTTGTTCAACAATAACTGAAAAGAACCCGAATATGTAAATCAACAATACTTAAGATACTTCTTTGAATTGTATGAAATAAATGACTCTGATTGAAATCCAGAGACTACTACAGCTCATGATGCTTTTTGAGATGTAGTTGTTTTAGAAAGTATTTTTTATGAATTATTTAAAATAATAAAAAATAAACTCGATATAACTGATGATTTAGTATTAGAAAAAATGCAAGCAATGACTAAAAAAGAATTTATTCTAATAAAAACTATGAGAGTTTGAAAATATAGAGGTAAAACTTTTGAAGAAGTGGCTGAAATTGATAGTGGGTATCTTAGATGGATGGTGTGAGCAGATTTTACTCCTGATATAAAATATACTTGTGAGGTGTGGTTAGGTGAAATTGAAGATGAAAAGTTTTTTAGTTAAAAAAACAATTCTAATTATATTTAAAATTGTTTAAAATGAATAATCATCATAATTTTGTTCGCTTGCAAAAATTCTATAGATAATAACTAATTTTTTATTGTCATATACTCTGTAAAAAACTCTGTATTTTCCTCTAATAGTCATTACTCTTATATCACTTTCATATATAGGATAACGCAATGGAAATAATTTTAATGAAAATATTGCTGAATAAATTTCATCATAAACTTTTTTTGCAATATTTATACTAAAAGAAAATCTAAATATATAATCTGTTATATTATTTATATCAATCTTTCATAAATCTTTAATCTCAATACTATATAACATTTTTCTCTAAATTATTAACATAATTTAATCATTCAATATAAGCATTTTCAATAGATGTATTTCATCATACTTTTTCTGATTCAGCAATAGCTCACAATATATAATCCTTATCTTTAACAAGGTCAACATTAATATTTTTTTTATTAATTACTTTTCTCATTATATTTTTTATTAATTATAAATACATTCTTTTGAAGAATAAAACTTCATTTTCACTTAAATTAAATATTATTAAAATCAATTATAATAATAATTTTACTAATTGCAAATCTTTTTATATACTTTTTATATACTAATCTTCTCTGTAAAATATACTACTCACATATAAATACCCTCATATAAAATATATAAACATAACAAAAGTAAATCACATAGTTACTGCTACATCAAAAAATAAGTGCAGTAATATACTAACAACGAGTCAAAATGAAAATATTTTTAAGTACGAAAAACTTAAATCATGATCTTTATATAAAAGTAATGCTCTAGAAAAATAGTAAGCAACTACAGAGCTAGAAAGTATATGTACAATTACTGAAAATGCTGATCTAAAAAAATAAATACTCACAAGCTCTCCAGTTAATCATTTAAGCATATAAAAATTATATAAATACAACATATTTTCTATTAAACTAAAACCAAGTGCTACAAAAATTGCATACAAAACACCATCTTTTATAGATTTTATTTGTAATACACTAGATTGTAAAAAATTGAAATGTTTACTTGCCTCTTCAATAAATGCTACAAGTAAATAATAAAAAACTATAAGTTTAAATGAATTGAAAATAACATCACCAAATACCACTCCTCCAGAAATAGCAAAATCAAATTTACTAAATACAAGATTTAATAAAAATATTATAAATGATAAAATAGCAATAAATACTAAGAATACTAAAATATTTTTCAAATATATTTTTGATATTTCTTTAATTTTTGATACAAATCATCATAGTAAAAAAGAAAATCCTACTATTATTAATAAAAACAAACTAAGTGACAATCAAAATTCAAAACTACTAAAAAGTCATTTTATTTGTGATACAAAATAAAATATATTTAAATATTTAAAATTTAAAAATTCTAATATTTTATCCATATAAAGTATTGGAACTACTGACAACGCTCATCAAACTACTCCCACAAAAAATCTCCTCTTATTAATAGGATTATCATCAATATACGAAAAAATATAAGCCCAAATTACTATTGGAAAAAATGAAATAAGAGCAAGTATTATGTAAATAAATATGTTTTGTATCATAAAATTTTATAAATATTTATTAAATTAATTTTATTATATATATTTTAGTTTATAAAGCAAAAAGACCACCAGAGTTTTCACTCTAATGGTCTTTCTTAAAAACGGAAGCCTCACAAACTAAGCAGCCAACATCTCAACAACATCAACTCCAGTATGAACTCCACCATTTACCTGGTCAAGATATTTCATACACATAAGACAAAAACCGTTGTCTTTGATATTATGCACAGAAATACCAATTTTTGAATCATTATGAATATCATCAGATAAAACAATAACTGGGACACCTGCATGATGTACTGCATCATTAATCATAATTTCATCATACCCTTTTGAGGAGATAATTAGAGGAATTCTGAATCCCAATAGATCATAAATATTCTGCTCAAGTACATTTCCAGTAACAGAAACAACAATATGAGAAACAGAGTTTCTAAATCCTTCACGCAAAAAACCAATATCTGCCCCTATCAACCTTGATGAACATACAACAGCAACTGGCTGTTTTTCGGGATCAATATTCCCAAAGTCTTCTTCAGATGTACTGTAAGCAAAAGGAAATAAATTAATTCCCTGTTTGCTCAAAGAAGACAATACTAATTCAATAGGTTCACCATAAACCATTACTCCTTTTTCGTTCATCTTTACTCCTCCTTTTTATAATAGTTAAGTTTTCACAAAAAAATAAGTTAGTTATTTATAACTAACTTTGTGAAAAAATCAAGTTTTATACATTTTTTTTATCTATAAATTTTATAATTCCCAAATTTCACATAATCATCTTTCCCTTTTTTTCATTTAACTCATTTAAAAAATGCTAATAAATTTAATCATATAAATATAAAAAATCATCAGATTAAATATGCAAGTATTGCTGGAGCTAAAATTATTATTATTCAAAAAACTATTAATGCTATTGGTAATATTCTCATTTTTTACTTTTATTAAAAATATATGTCATTTATCAAAACAAAATCACCTTTTTCTATAATAACAACTATAGAATAACTTCTAACTTTTATTACTAATTTTGATAATTTATATTTATCTGTTACATCTAATTCTACTCAAAATATTCATAAATTAATAGTGTTTTCTATTTTATCAATTATTTCATCAAACAATTCATTTGTTTTATTGATATATCCAGACACAATTAGATATTCATCAACTAATCATGTATCAAAATAAAACTTTTTATAATAATCTTTTAGATTTTCCACAAATTTATTTACCCTTTCAAAGGATTTTTCAGAATATTCTATATTAAACATATACTTCTTTATTATCAGTAATATATATTTTTTCCATTTTTATTTCTTTTTCTAACTGTTTTCAACTATTTTTAATTGATTCTTTGACCTTTTTTCTAAATTCGTTTGATGAATAAGTTTTCATTTTTAATAAATTATTTAATAATTCTAAATTATTTTAATTATATTAAATTCTAAAGCAATTTTTTTTAATAAAATTATTCAACTTCCTCAATATCTGCTCAAAGTCTTTGCAGTTTTTCTACAAATCTATCATATCATCTGTAAATATATTCTATATTTGTTACTTTAGTCTCTCAATCTGCAATTAATCATGCTATTACTACAGCTGCTCATGCTCTTAAATCCCAAGAAGTTACAGTTGCTCATCATTGTAATTTATTTGGTCAATATATTACAGCTTCATGTGGATTAAGTGCAGTGTATTTTGTTCACATTTTTTCTAACTCTGCTAAAAAACTTAATCTTCATTCAAATAATACTTCATGTATTTTTGATTCTCATTTTGCTTGAGTTAGTAAAATAGAAAATGGTGATTGTAAATCTGTTGGAAATGCTGGGAAAATATTAGTTTGAATTTTTACGGCTTTTAATTCATTACATTTGTATACTCTCAAAGTATCGTTTCACATATCATCAACTTTCACTCATGCTTCTTTTAGTTTTTCAATATATGTATACAAATCATCTATTCTAGCATCAATAATATCTATATAATTTTTTGAAGCCAAAGCTCACATAATCATATAAGTTCATGACTCTATATAATCAGCTACTATATCAAATGAAAAATTCGATTTTAGTCCATAAACTCAAGTAATAATCATCTCATGATTATATCTAATTTTTATATCAGCTCATGCTTTTCTTAAAAAATCTACCAAATTCATTACATGTGGTTCAGTTGCTGCATTTTTTATAATTGTTTTTCAATCTCTAAGTACATTTGCAACTATCAAATTTTCAGTTGAACTTACTCAAAAACTAGCATTTAATGTTTTTTCTCATGTTTTAAGTTTTCAGTCTAATATTATTTCTTCTCCCTCACATTTTGAATTATATCCTATTGTTTCAAGTCAATTTAAATGAGCATCAATTGGTCTAGCTCAAATAGCACATCATCCCGGAAATGGAATAGTTATATTTCCAAAGAAATGTAAAAGTGGAGATAAAAGAAAAATAGAAGATCTAATTTTTCTAATTTTTTCAAAATTTAAATTTTGGTTTGTAATTCTAGAAGAATCAAAGTGCAAAGAATCTCACTCCCACTCATACTTAACCCCTATTCACTTTAAAATATCAAGAAATGTATTTACATCTCAAATTTTTGGTACTCTATTTAATGTTACTCTACCATTTACAAGTAGAGCTGCTCCCAAAATAGGAAGTGTCGCATTCTTTGATCAACTTACTTTAACCGTTCAAGATAATTCACTTTTTCATTTAACTATTAGCATTTATTCTTATTAATTTCTAAATTTAGACTATGTTCATTCTCATGTTCATGCTTTTCTTTATGCTCATGTTCATGAACTCATATTTCATTAAATCACAAAAACATTAATACTCATAAAACCATAAATAGCAAATATACTATTTTTTTAGTATTTGTTCATTTTCATTTGAATTCTGGGAATATATCAGCAAGAGCAATATATAATAATCATCAAGTTATAACTGCTAATATATATTCTTTATTATCAATTAATATTTCTGCAAATGGAAAAGTTAATAATGCTCAAAATATTCATCCAAAAGCTGCAAAATAAGCATATTTAATATTATTTTGATTCATTATATAATTAACTATGTTTTGTGGAATGGAATGAAGTAAAATAGCTAAAGTTGTAGCTATTCAAAAATGAAAATCCACAGAAAATGCTGAGAATAAGACAACTCAATGTAAAGCATTATGTAATACAGTTCAAGAAAACATTAATAGTCAATTTTTATGATTATGATTTTGAGAATGCTCACATGTTTTTTTGTGTGATAAATCTTTACAATGATGCCAATGAATAAATAATTCTAATATATAAAATAATCAAAGTCATATCAAAATAAATACTCATAATCACAATCAATTATCTTCAAATAAATGTGTTAATTTAGGAATAAATCCTAAAAATATAATTCACAAAAGAAGTCAAACAGTTACAGCTGTTATGTATTCTAGATAATTATTTAATTTATTTTTAATAGTTTTAACGATGAAAATTGTAGCTAAAATTCAAAAAGCTACAATTATGTTACCTAAAAGAGTTCATAAAAAAGGTGTAATATTCATTTTTTTTTATTATTTTATATTCTTATTATCCCCTCTCTTCTAAGGAGAGGGTTAGGGTGAGGCCTTATTTCTCAATTATTTCTAAAGTATACCCTCCTTCTGTAATTCATTTTGGTCATGCAACTCAGACAACTATATCACTTGTAATAGTATTTCAAGTCATATCAATATTTTTATTTAATCAAGCTACTGTATTAATTTTACAATCATGAGTATATTCTTTTTCTGGAGGATAAACTTTACTTAATGCATCTGTTTTATAAACAAATATTGATAAATTTTCACTTTCTTGTCCAGATAATTTTACTGATACATTTTTATTTTTTCATAATAGAACTCTATGCATTAAAATATTACCACTAAATTTATCGTATTCATTTTCATCAAAACATTTAACAAAATTTCATGAAGCCCAAGATAAATCAGACATAATTTCTCAGTCAGATATGTTTCATTCATAAATAGCTTTATGCTCTTCGTTAAAATTTAACTGTACAACTCATCACTCTAAATTTGATATCTCTTTTTCTTTTTCTCACAAGAACGAACTATCAATTCATAACTTTTCTAATAAGTCTATTTGAGTATTATGTGGTACAAAAAAATAAAATCCTCAAATGATTAAAAATAGTATTATAATTATATTTTTCATGTAAATAATTGTTAAATTGTAAATATGTACTATACAAGGGGCTAAAGCCACCTTGCTAATATTAACAAGGTGGCTTTAGCCCCTTGTACTATTTTTCTGTTATTTTTTCAATAAAAACTTTCAAATCTTTTTTTATTTTTGCTGTTAATTCTATTTCCTTTTTTCTAGTATAATGAAAAAATTTAATTTTCCAAGCATGTAATGCTTGTCTGTGTAAACCATAATGTTTAGATAAAAACGCATTTAATCTTTTATTTCAATAGTTTTTATCTCAAAGTATAGGATTTCATAAATCAGCCAAATGCACTCTTATCTGATGCATTCTACCTGTTTCAATCTTAACTTCAACTTCAGAAATTACCATTTTTCATTCTTTTGTAGAAACTATATGTTCTTTCAAAAGTTTATAATGCGTAATTGCTGTTTTTCAATCTTCAGATACCTGAACTTTATTTTCATTTTTTGCTCATTTTATTCTTAATAGTTTCTTTTTTATAGTTCATTTCCTTCTAGATAGCTTTCAATAAACTATTACGTAATAAGTTTTTTGTATCTTTTTATGATCCTTAAAATCCTTTACTAATTTTGTTAATATATTTTTTTTCTTAGCAATAATAAGTATTCATGAAGTATCTCTATCTATTCTATGAGCTAGACTTGGTTTAAAAGTTAAACTATTAAGTTTTTCTCACAGATAATCTTGAACTTGATTAATAACATTACTTTCTTTTGTTTTAAAGTCTCAAGGATGAACATTTATTCAAGTATTTTTATTGATAACAAATAAGTCTCAATCTTCATAAACTATATCTTTTTTGTTAAATTTATTTGTAGCTTTTTCTCTCCCTTTTGGAGAGATTGAGTGAGGGCTTTTCATTAATAAATCAAAATCATCATCTCTAAGAAAAATTTTTATCTCATCTCAAATCTGCAATTTATATTCATTATCTCTTTTCTTAAATTTTCAGTTACTTCCTTCAAATTTAACTTTTATTTTATCTTTTCTATTAAATTTATATATAAGTCATCTTGTCGCAGATGGAAAAAGTTTCCTCAAAAACTTATCCAATCTCTGATCTGCATCATTTTCTTCTATTTTAAATAATTTCATGTTTTTTTGTTAAATTTTATTGAAACACCGTAAAGTCAAAAGCTTCATTAACTGTATTTCCCCTCACTTTTACTTCTAAATTTTTTTTATATCAATATGATTTACCAGAAGCTTCTATTTTTGAATAACGAAGAGGTAACATATCATTATTAGATTGTATTTGCCATTCTAAATAAGGTATAATTATACTATCTATAGTTTCTAATTTATTAATAACAGAAAATTTTATAGTACATTTTTCATCACAATTATTATAAAAATTTGAAAAACTCTCTGAAGATCAATCTAAAATTACCCCATCTGATAACCAAACATCAATATTATTATCAGTAAAATCATCATCTGATTCTAAAATATTTTCTGCTTTTATTATACTTCAACTAGCATTTAATGTATCACCACTTCATGATAATTGCCAATTTATAATTTCTAAAATTCATCAACTCAATGTTTCAACATCCAAATTTGTTCAAAATTTATCCAAATTTGGAACCCTAAAAGCAATTTCAAAATCAGAATCAATCCATCATTCTCACACTGAAAGCTGTATAGGATTTCACATTGAAATAGTGTTCCAATTAGAATCAAACTCACTATTTCATTCTCAAAATGGAGGAAGGGTATTTCAAGAAGATGTTGTGTTGTAACTTTTTGTTATTAAATCTGAAGTAAATCAAAGTAAATATTCATCTCTATCATCAATAAATCATGAATTATTTCTTGTATAAACATAATACAATCACTCTTCAATAGCACTATTGGCTTGATAGTATGCAACAGAACTGTTTTCAACTCATTTTATTTCTCTTGAAAAAGGGACTATATATTCAAGCATCGCAAAAGCTAGTAGACTCATAATCATTACAAGTCACATTGCAAGTGGTAAACTAATTGCTTTTTTATTAT
>CAZGNU010000042.1:0-13644 GCA_964527325.1 uncultured Candidatus Peribacteria bacterium
GATAATTATCAATATCACGCCCTCTAACATTCGCAAAATAATCTCTGGCAAATGGCTCGGTAACCTTAAATTCAAAGAACAACCGTAAGTCTTGCGATTGGTCCAATGTTACTTGCCCGTTAGTAGTGCCCCCCGAGTCAAAGGCGAGTTTTGCATCACTATCTGCCGAATAACGAATATACATATTGGAAGGGAAAGAGCCAACACTCGCAGACAACACACCTGTAGATTCTGTCTCGCCCAACAAATCCTGTGAGTTGATGTTCTCACCATCGGCTTTGATATATCTCGACATGTGGTCGTTGTTCGCATTTATCGTTTCGTTTAAATCAAGTCGCCAAGACAGCGTAACATCTGAAGCCAACTTTGACTCGGTAATAGATAAATAATCAACAAAAACTCGCAGTTCTTGCACAAGATAACCGCCGCCCGTGAGGGAAGCAACAATTCCGACCGCACCCACTACATTAAATTCAGAATTGTTCTGGGAAAGTTCTATAATATTATGTTGTCTAAATGCATCATCCATAGAGAAATAATCTGTGGTATGCACAAAATAGGTCCACCCACCTGTGCTGTTAGGGTTACCATCTGGGATTCTTATAGACGTTGGGTACGCCCATGTCCGACAAGCCATTGTGCCAGCATACAAATCAGATGCCCCTGAAATATCCAACGAAATCGTATGGGGGTTTTCGTAATTAAGTTGACCATTTGGGGTGATATACATAGGATGTTGTTCTGATGATAAATAATAAATGGTTGGTGTTTCCTCATCCCCCGATTCAGGATACAATATTTGTTTCATGTTCCTTGAATCATAAAATATTTCACGATAAGAATCTTCTCCACTCCCATCGTGGTCAGTACTGCCGAAAACGACAGGCGACCTGTCCACATCACCGTAAACCATAGGGATTGGTTTGTTTTTGTATTTAGGCATAATGTCATCGCTATCGCCAAGCCGTGCAACAGGCACATCTCTGTGAAGCGTAGATTGCGTTCTGTCCTCTAACTCAATTGTGCATTTTGTGTCATCATGCGAAAACCTGCGTATAGTTCCTTCGTATATCTTTAATGCCGTATTACCAAAATCGTCAAAGTCTGTTGTTTGGGAAGCCCACCAAATGCAACATGTTTTATTGATAAAATTCGGCAATCTATCGCTAAACCGTTGCCCATTATATTCAACATTTGATACATCTAAAGATACATTACTAATCTTTAATTTTCGGCTTCCAAAATCCAAGGATTCTTTTACGCTCGGAAGGTTTAATAGCAGTGGCTCGTACCCACCAGACACATTGCGAGTAGAAATCTTTATGTCATCAATAACCACCACAGGGAATAAATTTAAATTCTTCCCTAAATTATGGAAACCTAAAGGAATGTCAAGCAAGACCTAAATCCCCACCCCTGCGTAATGCTTCTTTAATCGCTGGCACAGCCTCGTCTTCTATGAAATCTTTGCTTAATACATTGCCAGAAAAATTTATTGTAATTCCTGTCCCACGCCCCGAATTTAGGCGGCTCGCTGTATCTACGCCAATAGATTCTACAGCAGACTTTGACAGCACAAATTCACCCGGGGTTAGCATCGCTGGAACAGTATCACTATTCCCTGGACCACCAACCAAACCACCTCTTGCGAATTTTTGCCTTTCAATCATTTTGACGTTTGCTAATCCAGCAGCTACTGCTGATGCAGATGCAGCTACAGCAAGGGCTGGCCCAACTATTGGAATACCAACCATTGATTTATAAGCACCTGTCGCAGAAGCATAAGTATCCATCAACGCTTGCATTTGTGCAGCTCTCTGTGCTGTTTTCGCAAATTGAGGATGTGCTTGAGATGCTATTTTCATATTACTCGCGATATTAGCAACACCTGCTCTTGATAGTAATGTAATCGCGTGTATCGTTTCACCTGCTGATACATTTATGCTTGGAAGCGTTTCATCTGCATATTTTGTGGAAAGTGGTATGAGTTTGTTTTCCATAATATCTGCCGATTCTCTTAATCCTGTATCAACTTCAAATGCTGGTGTTTCAGCGATAACATTTCGCGTTATTGCTAATTGTGATTCAGTTTTCTGAATATTGACCAACAGCTTTAAATTCTCACCTAATAATTCTGATTCTTCTGTTAATTGCTCTAATCTTTCATCGGCAAAACTTATATCGCTCTGTAAATCCTCTTGCTTTTCTTGGTTTTGTTCTATCAGATCAGAATTAGCATCTATCATTTCATTCAATACGTCATTATTCATATCCGCAAATTCGCCTTCTCGCTGAACCATTGAAATTCTTTTATCTTGTAATGTAGTAAATTCTTTACTTAATCCAATCTGTTTAGCTGTGCCTTCTGCATTTAATGTGGCAAAGTGCGTTGTTTCTTCTGCCTTTTGATTTATTTCTGCCTGAAGAACATCTATGTCTTTAAAAAATCCTTTTGTGAATTTTAATTCATTATTATATAACAATAAATCGCGCTGTAATTGGATTTTTTCCAACGCAAACAGGGCTTCCGTAGATGCACCAAGTTCTTTTAATTCGCGGATAGTTGTTTCTAATGGCGTTTCTGTGAATCTCTTAAAAAAACTACCAAGCGATACAGCTGCTTTTGTGAATAGTGTTGAAACAGACGTAACGGCTGGTGATACTATTGAACCCATTTCTTCAGCTACATCACCAAAAGCGTTCTTCATTTGCTCTATTGAGCCTGTCATTGTTTCGGCTTGTGCCTTTGCTTGACCACCCCAAAGTCGTGCAATGCCTTCTGTCAAACTATCCAAGCGTTCCGTTGATCCAACCGCACCTTCTACCGCGACACCATATCTCGTCAATGCGTTTGTAGATGATCCTAATGTTTTGGCAACCAATTCACCAGCTGCTTTTAAATCCATTCCCATTGCAGCTGCCATATTCAGCGTTGCTTCGGTGGCTTTTGCGATAGCACCTTCATCTTTTTCAAAAGCTGCGATTGATGCCATTACTCCGAGTGTTGCTTCATCACCGAACATTGTTACCTTTTGTAATGCTCTTGCTTTGTTCAGCAATGCGTCAGATATTTTGCCTAACTGTGATGATAATTTCTTTTCAGCGAGTTCTTGCTCACCAGCAGCTGCTATAACGGCTTTCAATCCACTAAGAATGCCACGAGCCGCGAAGAATGATCCACCTGCTATCAAAGCACCTTTGGCAAGTTTCTTGAGTGAATTATCAACGCCACCAAGTTCTTTCTTGGTTTTCTTTGTGCCTTTTGTTTTTACTTTTATATTTAATTTTTTATCAGCCATCGTTTTTGTGCCTTTGTGCTGCTGTTAATTCAAGTGAAATAATATCAAACATTTCTAACAGATTCGCATCTGCTTCTTCTAAACTTCTTGCCACAGGGATGTGATAATCTTTGCAATAGTGATAATCTTTTATCATTTCTTGGCATTCCGAGTCAAGAAACCAAAGCGGATTTGCGAACAACGGAATCTGATAAAATAGATTCTGTCCAATTGAATATTTTGTTTTTTCGCTAACAATCCGCTCAACTTCTCTCCATATTTCTTCCGTGTTCCAAACAATAACCTTCCGAGTCGTCGGTGATTGTGCAGAATAAGGAAACCTTAATCCGTTATCTTCCCACCCGAATAAACTAAACCAAACATTTATTCGGGTTTTGATTTCTTTTTTTTTGCGCTCTCACTAATCCCTAAATGGTCTGACAGAAACTCCACACGAAATCCTTGATAGCCCATTCCGAGTTCATCGTATTTCTCGTCTGGGTTTTCGTGAAATTCCCAAAAGAAGTCGTCCGCCAGATCGCCCAACAAAACAATATCAGGTTCTCCATGAGGGTAAGCCGCCGCTAACCGATTCAGGTAGTATTGTTTTCGCCTACGAGATAGTAATTTCATATAACAATTCTGCACCAAGTGCTACACACTCAAAAGGCACTTCCACAAATGCACCTTCCTCGCCATCAAAAGTCGTATTGTAACCCGTATAAATGACCTGTGGACAACTAAAATTGATTGTAGAACCATCGCCTAAAGCGATTGCTTTTTCTGCCGCCGTGAAAAAATGTGCGATTTCTCCGTCAGTATTACCATCGTATTTTGCATTGATTGAACCGCTCGCCATCAATTCTCCTGCTCTGGAATAATATTCGGCATTTGCCGTAGATCCACTCCAAACGCAAGGATAACTCAAATTCAGATTAAACGATTTCGCAACAATATCTGACCCACCTAATGTCCGAGTCGTGCAACTATGGATAGTTTTTATCCAAGCCGTTTCTGTTCCACTCGGCACAACTGTATTCGCTCCAATTGTGGGATTGTAACCGCTAATAAATGTTCCGCTAACTTTCAATCTCCCACCATCACTTCCTGCATCCATCGAGAAATTTAATTCTGTCAAAGCCGCCGAGTGCATCACTCTATCATCGCTTGTGTTTGGGTTGGAAATAATAAGCGTTGCCAATTCACCTGTCGTTGCGCCATCCTGATATATCGATTGTGAGAAAGTCCCTGCTACACTATATGCCGAAGTCGAATCTTCGCTAATCAACTGCAAGAGTTTTAGCAACCCTTCCTTATGAGAGACGACCCACTCAAACGCAAGAGTATAAGTCGCTCCATTTTGACTCGCATAATGGTCTGTCGGTTTTTTTATTTGTTGTCCTGTCCGTAAATTTCTGTCCTGCACAATCCCCGAAAAATCAATATCGGAAACCGAAGCCATATCTAATTTCACAAACTCACCATTGACCGCACCTGCCGTTCCCATCGCCACGGGTGTAGTCGCACCTGTCTGCAAGCCAAGATATAATTCAAACTGCGAGCCAGAATATACGCTCCCACTAATTGCCATTGTTCGCTCCTATCTTTTTTATGTATTTTTTATCCACCAATTCTTTTGGCGGAGTTTTTATTGAAACAGTTTTTCCTGCCTCAAGTTTTGTAAATTTGTCTTTACCAAGACCTGCCCAATTTCCCGAAGAATCCAATTCAGAAAACCTTTTTGTTCTTTTATACCTCATAATACCTCGTGAATTATTACCTGAAAAATTAAATCAATCTGGTTGTAGCCTTCAATTGTCTCTGAAACAAACTCAATGCTTTCAACTCTACCTTCGTGCCATTGGTAACTACCATTCAATGAATAGTTTTTATTATCGAAAAGCAATCGCTTTAGGCGAGCGGCAAAATCACTCATCGTGTCAATGTGAGTGTGCTTTTGATAATCTCCTCCTAATCGCCGTAAATAATTGATTTTTATCGTATATTCACGAGTTTGTCCATTAGCAGTGTAGTCGATCAAGTTATCACTCACCGGGACGATATTAACGAATTGTGGCTCGTGTGCTTCTAACTCATAATTGTAATGAATCGGCATAGTAGCCCATTCACCTTGAATCAAAGCCACCAGCCCGTTAATTACTCGACTGAATACATTTTCGTAAGTTATCATTTTCTGCTCAAATTTATAGAAACTATTTGTGGGTTATCTGGAGCATCGCCGCTCACCTCCAATTCCCATTCATCATCTGCCACATATGTTCCACTTGAAAATCGAATATAAACACCACACCCACAATAATCAAATCCGCCCGTGATTGTTTCGTCATTTACAACAAGTTCTGATTTCAGTCCGCTTGAATTCCTGACATAGGTGGAATAAGTCGCTGTCCCAACTGCTCCGCCTGTCCCAATAATAATTTTGATGACATCCCAATCACAAGTCGCTGTTCCCCGTGTATCCACGATAGAACCTGTTGTTGAACTATCAATGGAAACATCTCGTGCAATGCCTTCTCGCTTCTGTGCCGAATTTTCATTCCACAGAGTGTACACGCCTGCCTTGAGTTCATCAAGCAATCCTGCCGCTTCACCCCGAACATCCCAGCCGGGATTGACAATTCTTCTTTCTAATTCTTTCGATTTCTGAAAATCAAAACTTCGTATCAATTCAGCACAAGTGAGGACTGCGTTCGAGTGGATCACAATCCAATCGTATTCACGACCACTTGCCGATTCAGTTCCAACTCCCTTCCGACTGTAGATTGGTCTGCCAATATAAGACCGAATCCGCTCGGCTTGTTCTTCTGCAACTCTTTGTTTGAGAGTTTCCCAGTCTTCGCCACCTTCATACACTGAATTTGTTGCATCATTTGAATCGTGGACAATCAAATAATCGCCATCGCTGTCATAATACCATTCATAATCAGCATCAACTGCAATTTCTGATGCTTGTGGCGATCCTAAATCTTGCCCATCTCGAAATAACACGCCCACATATCCGCTATTGTGGATTTTATATTCATCACCATTCTCGCTTACCCAGCCATATAGTATCCGCTTTCTGTCGAATGAATCGATGTTCGGTTCGACCGCCTGTAGGTCTGTCGTTATGTTACAATATTTCGTTTCGTAATTACTCATTTCTTCGCCCATTCTTTTAGAAGTTTATTAAAAGAGCCTTTCACTGATTTGCTTTTTCTTTCTTTCCTTCTAACCATATTGTCTCGCCCCAAATTTTTTGTGATCATCAACCCATAATGGATGGTTTTTTAAATCAGCGTAATTGATTTCTCTGTGATTTACCAAATTTTTTTGATAATTCCACGCAAGTTTTTTTACCTCTGACGAAATCCCCACCGTTAAACCAAATTTCTTAAGTTCTCGTTCATTGTCATTCCAACCAATTCGTTTCTCACTCGCCCTGATGTCTTTTTCGTCTCGAGAAACAAACACAACCACGCAATCCAGTTTGTGCAATAAATGACACATTCCCGGTGCTTGGACTACGCCTTTCTTTCGTGTCAATTCAAGAAACTTCTTCTCATTATGCGCGCCGAATTCTTCTTCAAGCCTTAACGGCAGCCCCAGATCGTAAGCCAACATCGCCGAGCAAATTGTCGTTCCAGACCGTTGTGGTGCAGCAACGACAACCGTATCGCAGGAAACTAAGCTTTTGACAAGGTTTTCGTATCGAACCATTTTGTAAAAACCTGATCATCGTCATCTAAATGTCGATGTTCAGCCCAATTATCTGTATCCACAAACAACTCAAATCCCTTATCAAAGGCTTCTTTAAAAAAAATAAAATCCGTAAATTGCTGATTCACTTCTGGGGTTCTAATTTTGAATTTTATCTCTTCTAAAACCTCCCTCGTGATTAGGACTGAACCAACACCTGCAGAGAGTGCTCTAACAAGACCCCTTTGTGGCAAGGCATCGTCTATATCCCACAATCTGGACTTCGTTCCGAAGATGCCCCACACTGAAGGGATTAACCGTTGTCTTACAATTGCCGCCTTGCCCTGAAGCCCCATCTCGCCCCACTGTGAATTTTCTGGGACATTAATAGTAACATATTCCTGTGTTTTAATGAAATACAGGCTCGAAACCATATCTTTTTCGTGTTTAACAAAATTTGTAATCGTGTCGATTGACGGGATATTGTCGCTCTCCAGATTGAACAAGTGAGTGAAATCATGCTGTAAGAAATAATCTCGCATTTGGTTTTGTTTGTTGCAGAGAATGTCAATTCCTCGCTCATCAGCCTTATTGTAATAACGAATCACTTTGTGCTTGAAACCTTTTGGATGGCGATTGCCATTCCAGAAAATAACTGGAGTTACTTCGATTCCTGCATCTCTGGAATGGCACACCATTTCCTTCAAGTTTGCCAAAAACTCGTCCTTACAATAAGAATGACCGGGATAGGTTACTATCCCGGTCATTACCTTTATGTCAGGCTTATGATGTTTTCGTGTGTATTTCAACACCCCAACCATCAATGATTTCGGTCGTCCCCCAAAAACCTTTCCCTATGTAATCGGTTCGGAGATAATCGCCTTGTCGGAATTTCTCAACCCCAAGCAACTCGCCTGCATAACCAAAGCCAACCGCACCGGAAACAAACACGCCGCCCTTTATTGCGTTGGATGTTTCTGTGAACTCTGGAGAATCATAAATATTGATTCCAGCGATTTTCGTTACGAAACCAGTTTTGACACCTTCGTCTTGCGCGACACCGCCTGCATAATCTGCATTTGTAACCACATCGTTCAAGACACCATAAGTTCCCCATATTTGCGAACCGTACAAGACCGCATTTGGGAATCCAATTGCTGAATTGTTTTTTAGTGTTTTGAGTGCATCGAACAAGTTGTCGAGAGTCAATGCTGCTGTTGATGTTCCAACGCTGTTAGAAAAATTGTCATAATTTGCATTTACCAAAGCATCCACTTTGGCGGCTAACGCATTTCCAACCAATTCTCCAATATTGCCTTCAACATCACCAGCATTACTCAAGAGTGCTTCATCATATATCGGAACACGCACCGAATAAGAATCTAATGTTATTGTTTTCTTTTCACTGTCGAGTGCCGTTGCACCTATTTGATTTCCTTCTGTCGTTGCTGTTACATCTGCAGAACCCAGAACATTCGTGCCAGCATTCCAAGCCGTAAATGTAATTTGATCCGCCTTCGGCTCGCCACGAAGCGAAACCAAAGGCAAAGTTACATTGGCTTTATTAAAATTAACAATTGCATCCGCTGCTATGACCTCTAAAAGTCCACCAGCGAAGTAACTGCTATCACCTGCTACTGCCATTATTTTTTACCCCCAAAAATTTTATTCCATTTTTCGTCAGGAATGTGAGAATAAGAATAAAACCCATCTCGGCATTTTGGAGAAGTCTCCTTGCCTGTCAAGATAGCAAAGCCATCTTCATCAGACAATTTTTCTTTCTCGTCATACAAATAGACCATTTCACCTTCTTTAGTTTCAGCAGCGGACACCCTCCCCTCTGGGTCTGGATTCCACCCATTCACATTCGTTGGCTGTCGGTCTATCCGATTAAGATCTGAATGCTTTACGGATTTCTTGATATTCTTTTTCACTAATTTTTCCTGCGATTCTTGCCTGTGCGGCTTCCATTGGTGAAGCATATCCACTTGCACCGCCCGGCTTACCTGTCGTGGGTTTTATTTTCGTTTTTGCCATCTGTCTCTCGACAATTTTTTCCAGTTTGGAAATAGGCAACTCGCCAAATAATTCCCTATCATCATCAGACAACTTTTCTAAAAGTGAATCACGCCGTTGCGCTTTGTAGTTATCCCACTCATCCGCCTTGACCTGTAGAGAATCAACCTTTTTCTTTCTTTCTTCAGCAAGTTCTTGCCATTGGTTTTGCTCTTCAAGTGCTTTTTGTCGTGCTTCTTCTTGTCCGGTTTTAAGCCGTTCAAGTTCTGACTCTGCTGTCTGCGCCCGTTTACGATACTTCTTGCTTTCCGCAATAAATTCAGCCATTTCGGGATTGGCTAATCCGTCTTTTGTTTCTTCGACTACTGTCTTTTGTTCTTCGGTCATTTCTTACCTTTCTTTATTTTCCCAAATCTAATATTGCTAATTTTTTTCCTGCACTAATTATTTTTTTTACCATACTGTCTTTGTCGCTCACCTTAATTCCTGCAACAGCAAGCCCATCAATGACAGTACTTTTTACACCCAGTGTATTCGCAAGAAACAAAGCATCATTCCCGTAGGCTTCATAGTGGTCTTTTACTATGATTAACAAGATCGCATCCTCTGGGATTCCCTTTGTAATGGTTTTAATTTGTTTTTCTCTTAAACCTACGCTCCTTATTATTCTGCTTGGAATTTTCGTCTTTTTCCTCACCAGCGGCTGCTCTAAATTCTCCCCCTTATATCCACTCGCAACAAATGTGCATCGGCAATTAGCACCACAAACGCTGAACCCCGAACCCGGCAGTCCTGCTGCTTGCCAATACTTCAAAGTACCTTCTTCTCCGTGCCTACCCACGCAATCAAAACAACTTCTGTCATCACCAATAGTTACCCATCGCAAAATTTCAACACCTTTGTCTTGATATTTTTTCAATGTTGAGAATAACCCTGCTTGTTCAATTCCGTTAGATGTGTGCATTTTTAATTTTTTCTTAAACCCACCAAAGATTTGACCGCCTGTTTGAAGGTCGGTTAATAGGGTCTTTTTTATTGCATCCTTGGACATTCCAGATGCTTGCATTTGTCGAATGATTCCTTTAATGTTCAAAGTGGTTTGAGCCGCTGCATTCGCAATGTTGTTCGCTAATGTGATTTCCATCGCATCAGGCACGCTGTATCTCCAGTTTTATTTTTTCTTCAATCATTGTGTAAATCTCTGATTTTGCTTTTTCACTAATACCGAACCATTCACGCTGTGGAATTTGTGGGTTTAGTCCGTAATTGTGGATTGCTCCAACCATTTTACGCTTTGGCGAGACACCAATAATTACTTCTTGATTCTGTGGTGTCGCCTTTTTCTTCTTTGGTAGCCATTGCATAGTGCCAGTATCATATAGTGGCTTATCGAACCCTTTTCTCGCAATTGTAGATGGAGCATTCCGCTTCCACTTTTTACCAAAATTGCCTCCCATCTCAATTCCATTCACGATGTCTTTCGTGATAATCTCGGCGGCTCGGTTTAATTCCTTCGAGAAATCCAACTGAATCTTGCCTAAATTAAAATTCATTTCAACTTCAACTGCTTTTGGCAACGACTTTCTCCGCAAATTTTTCGCCTGCTTTTTGTGCTTTGGCTATTTCTTTAATGTGAAGCCTCGCATATTCCACACCCAGTGCAGATAGATAGCCCTCTGGGTCTTGCAATAATTTATCCAAATCAATTGCTGCAAGTATTCTGTCAGCATTTTCTTTTGCTATCTCTTTGAGATCGTCAATGTCATCAAGATAATTATAGACTAATTTTGCCAATATTACCGCCCAAAAGACTTGGAGTTTCTTCTTCTTTTTCTTCTTTCACTTCACCTAATAACTTATCTATCTCATCTTCATCCATATCTGGATTGTTTTTTTTGAACCAATCTTTCTTCGTCGCCAATCCGTGCTTCCACTTCCATTCCCATAGTTTCTGTTCTTCATCTCTCGTTAAAAAAGGTTGTGGCTCGGCAAAATCAACTGAATGTTCATCTGTGATTTTAACGCCGCTGTGATATTCTATGATAGACCGATCAACTTGGAAACGCTCTTTTTCGAAATTACGCCAAATGTCTTGGACAGACGCTTGACGCTGTTCTGTATTTTCTATGTTAGAGATTGCCAGAGCCACCCCCGACTTTGTCGCCTCACCTGTCCCACTCCAACTAATATTCAGATGATTGTTCTTTGCTGTCAACTCAACCATTCCTTTGATGCCGTCTAATGCTTCAGTAATTGAGCCGCCGGGAAGTATCGAACCCATTGTAACACCTTCAGGAAGATATATCAGTTTGTTCGCTCCAGTGGAGAGGGAAACATCGTGTGGGTTGTGAACGCCAGTAACATACTTAATACCTCCTAACGCCCCAAAATGGATATGAAGCAATAAATTCGTAAGCGCAATCATTACCGACCTGTTGGTTTCTGCTATATCTGTTGCACCTTCACACCACCAATTCGGTGCTATCGGTGGGAACTTATGTAGAAAAGTAACGGGAAGTACGCCATAAGGATTTATCATTTCGGGATTGTTAGGGTCTGGAAGAACCTCACCGTGGCTATCTACCCTAAAGTTCCATTCATCTGTCCATACAATCCAATTAGGCTCATCCCCACCAAAATTCAATTCTGGGTATATCACTCCATAAGGTTTCGTTTCACCAGAACGAAACATCGGTCGAAAGTCATATATCGCTGAATGCTCCAACTTGTCTTCCTGCCAAATAGAAAGAAAACCAATCGTTCCGAGCAGGAGCAAAAACTTCTCTGCACTGCGGCATTCTTGATCTAAATTCCACAGCATATCTAAATACTTTTCGTCGGCTTTTCGCAATGGAGGTTCTTTGTATGTCAACGCCCTTGCGTCAATCATTCTTTTCGTAATGTTCGATTTGAAGATCGGGACTTCTCGCAAGGTCGTTGTGTCAAAATACTGTGCAACCAAATCTTCTGTTCCGCTCCCAAAGTACCATTGCAATAATTCTTCACGCTCATTTTCACGAGCCGATTGAATCGTTTTTAACAACCCCCTTACAGAGTCTTTAATAATTTTTAACGCCATATTCATAATGAAATCTCACCAAAGTTTTGTTGTACAATCGGAAATAAATAATTTACGGGATAACCAAGTGCATCACCTGCATGGGTCATCGCTATGTCTCTCTTGTCAATATCGCCTGACCGCCAAACATTCCGCTCTAAATCGGCAGTCAAATTCGGACAATTTTCAACTGTTAGCAACCCCCTCATCAATAACCGATTCACTGAGTTGACTCTTTGCCTGACTGGCGGATTACTTCTGTGTGAAAAAACTTGAAACCCAGATTGTCTGAGTATGTCGTGGTCGCTCTGCGTGGAACTCGACCTGCGAGCCGAACCACTCGCATCAGGATAAACCGCAATTCTTGGATATTTCTCTTGTAGTGCATCAGCAAGTTCAAATGTGTTTGAATTACTCAATCGGATTTCATCAAAAATGTGTAAGAATGTCGGTGCTTTTCGCATTAGAATTGCCGTCATATAATCCACATTGAAATCAATCCCTGCGATGACTGGCAGGTTTTCTAAATCCTTTCGATGCACGCAATGCTTTTCCCTGTCAAACGGCTTGTAAACCCTTCCTTTTGATAAATTGACAAACTTTCCGTGAATATAAGCATCGACCATTTCTTCTGAATATGAATCTGTGAGGCTTTTTTTAAATTGGTCCGGGAGGTGTTGGTTATCCATTGTTGAACCATAAACCAAACCCACATCCCTCTTGTTGCCATCATTCATTGCGATTTCGTGTCCCCAGTTTAATTCTTCTGGAGTGCCTACCATCCCAAGTTCTCTGTGTTTCGCTTTTGGATGTCTTATTCGGGACATCACAATATCGAAGACCATTCTATCTTGAATAAATGGCTCATCAATCAAGCCTGCCGCCAAATTCTGCCCTCGCAATGAATCTGGGTCATCTCCTGAACCAATCCAGATGATACCATTCCAATTCGAGATCCGAATGTCATTGTCGGTTTTATTGTGCTTAAATTCTATGTTCGCCCTCGTCAAAATACCCCGAAGTGTTGGAATAATAGTTCTCTTGGCGAACTTGTAGCTCGGCGATACATACAGCACTGGGATTCCGCTGTTCACATATGAAAGCCATATTGCTCGGAGTGCTGAAATATAAGTCTTTCCGCAGCCAAAACCACCTACAAGCAACTTTATGTAGTTTGGGAGTTCCCACCATTCCTTTTGATGCTTGAGGAAGTTGCCGCTTTTTATTTTGAAGATCACTCAATTATTATTCCATCTTTTATTTCTTGCGTTTGTACTCGTTCTAATGCCTTCCCCTCCGTCCTGTCTGCAATAAACTGTACCGCCCACGGTTTCCCTTCCAATGCGAACTGAAATACTTTATACATGATTACGTCCAGTTTACTCTTGCCGTCAATCGTGCCTTCTTCATCCCCTATCTTTCGGAGTATATCCGGGATAGACTGGATGCCTTTAGGTCTGCCCTTTCCTTTGGAAGCAGAATTGCCAGAAACAAATTGCCCCTTTTTGTTCCGATTGCTTCCGTTTTCAATCGGGTCAGGCATTACTTAAATGGAGCGATGTGGTCGGTATCGCACCGCCACCTACATCTTGG
>CAZGNU010000043.1:0-13099 GCA_964527325.1 uncultured Candidatus Peribacteria bacterium
AAATTATGTTTGTGGCTTAAATTAATCTCTTAAAATAGGCAGATGTTAAAGAACGCTTTAATAATTTTTTGCCTCTTTTATTAAAACTGTGATGTTATATTATTAATAAAACTTTTCTTGTCAAATAAAAATAATTAAATAAACATTAAAATGGTATGTAATAAACAATAAAAGGATAATTTTGTTTGACAGGTAAAAATAAAAGATTACTATATTTTATAATTATTATTAATTTTGATTATGAAACAACAAACAACAAACAACAAATAAAATAAATGGATTAATTTGCCTTTATAAAAAGACAAATATTTTTTTGTAAGATTATATTTTACAGAAAGATATTTGTTTTTTTTGTTCTTTAAAATTATTTTTAATTTAAAATATTTTTTACTTTAAATACAGATATTTAAAAAAATCTTTAAAATCTATTGACTTATTTTAAATAATAACTATAATTATATAGTTAAATTTATAACTAAAATAATTATATTATGTCTAATGTACACCAATTAGAAAACATATCATCAGTATGTACTACAGCTACAGAACTTATAAAATCAGAGGATTTTATGAGATGAATAGGAATAATTTTAAGAAAAGTGAATAAATATGATAAAGAATATATTTCATCACTTTTTACTAAATTACAAAATGGAGAAACTTTAGAAGATAATGAAAAATGAGATTTAACTTCATTTGTTCAAGATGAAAAAGTAGCAGAAGAATGACAAAAACTATTATCAAAATTAAGTAACTCTCCTAATAAAGTAGAAACTAAGAATCAAAAAGAAACAAAAGCTTTTGCTGAATTTTTGGAAGAAATACTATCAGAAAACTGATATAACAAAGTACAAGAATGTATATGAGAAGTTGCTGAAATATCAGAATTAACTTTAAATAGATATGAATGAATGGATAAAGTAACTATGACTTTAGAATCATGAGAAACTAAAGAAACTCATGTACAAAAAGAACCTCTAAAGTTACTTGATGATAGTATCTTAACACATACTTTAGCTAATTGAACACTATCAAATTTTCCTGGAGATGAAATTAATGAAAATCCATTATTAATAACAAAGGATACTAATTGATATTATCATTTTTGACAAATAGCAGGGGAACAAGAAGCAGAAAAGCAATGAATGAGGTTACCAACTGAAGAAGAAATGATATCACCAGAATTTAGAAATTATATTGTTAATAATACTACAGTTTTTCCTGGTTGCCGTCTCAGAGGTGGGAGCGGGTTCTGAGGCAGAGGTTATGACTTGTATCTTTGGTCTTCTGCTACTGGTGGAGAGGATGCAGGCAGTTTGGGGTTCGGCAAGTGAGGTTCTAGCACATGCAGTTATTGGCTTGGCAAGCACTTCGGTTTATCTCTTCGTTGTTGCAAGGATTAAAGTTTTTATCCCTAAAAGGGATAAAAATGTATTCGACTATTTGTCTATTTGACAATTTAAGTACTCTACAAACTAAAAAATCTTTTAAATTAAGTAAAAACTTATTTTGAAGGATTTTTTTATTTTCTGACGGAAGGAAGAAAATAATTTTTTATATAACTAAGAAGCCATAAAATTATGAAAAACATTGATTATTGGAGGAAACAAAAACAAAATAATGAAAAAAATATTATTCTGCTTTTATCTTGAATATTCTATAGAACATTTAATGAAGATTCAAAATTTTTAAGTGATAAATTTTGATTTAAAATAAAACAAACTTGATGATATGAAGTAGTATGATTTCCAAAAAATGTTTTAAAAAAATACTTAGATGAATTAAAGCAAGAAAACTTTTGATACAAAATATATGAAAAAGATGATAATGGTGTTTTTTCTGTTATACAGGAATATAACTGATGAAAAGAACTTATATTTAACAGTAATAATTTGGTATATCTCGAGAAAAAAGAAATTACAAATACAAAAACTAATAATAATTTTCAAGATTTTTTAAAAGATTTAGAAAAACTTATTTTAAAATATAAATAAAAAAACTTTTGGCGAGCATTTTTATTTTTAAGGGAATAAAAAGAGAGCCGTATAATCCTAGTAGTCCACTGGTTATGAAACTAGTATTAAAAGATTTGTATAGTTTTGAACTCTACAAACAAATCAAGAGACTACCTTACTTTTTCCTGGTTACCGTAACAGAGATGGGAGCAAATTCTGAAACAGAGGTAATAACTTGTATCTTTGGTCTTCTACTACTGATGGAGAGAATGCAGGCAATTTGGGATTCAACAAGTGAGATTCTAGCACATACAGTAATTGGAATAACAAGGACTTCGGTTTATCACTTCGTTGTTGCAAGGATTATTTTAAAATTTAATACTTATGCTAAACAATAAAACTTTGCTCTATGATTTATTCAAATCATATTATGATGCAAGAAAAAACAAAAGAAATAAAGAAACTCAACTAGAATTTGAGTTTAAATTAGAAGAAAATATTTTAAGTTTACATGAAGAACTAGTAAACCATACATATGAAGTATGAAAAAGTATTTATTTTATACAAAAAACACCAGTAAAAAGAGAGATATTTGCTTGAAATTTTAGAGATAGAATAGTACATCATCTAATTTACAATTATATATCACCAATATTTGAAAAAGAGTTTATATATGATACCTATAGTTGTATAGAATGAAGATGAACAAGTTTTTGAATAGATAGAATCAAAAGAGCCATAAGAAGCTGTAGTGAAAATTATACAAAAGATAGCTATATACTGAAACTAGATATTTCTTGATACTTTATGAGTATGAACAAAAACAGGCTATATAAAAAAATTGAAAAAACTCTTTTTAGCAAAAAAGAATATTTAAAAGTAGATTATGACTTTATTATTAAAATCATAAAAAAAGTTATATATAACGATTGTACTAAAAACTCTATATTTAAATGAGATAGAAAAGACTATATATGACTACCTAAAAATAAAAGCCTATTTTTTAGTAAAGACTGATGTTGATTACCAATTTGAAACCTAACAAGTCAGTTATTTTCAAATATATATTTAAACAGTTTTGATTGGTATATAAAAAGAAACTTAAAAATCAAGTTTTATGGAAGATATGTAGATGATTTTTACATAATTCATAAAGATAAAAATTACTTATCTTCACTTATTCCACAAATAAACAATTATCTAAAAAATAATTTAGAACTTACACTTCATCCTAAAAAAATATACCTCCAACATTATACAAAATGAGTTTTATTTTTAGGAGTATTTATAAAACCACATAGAACCTATACTAGAAAAAGAACAGTAGGTTTTTTCTTTGAGAAAATACGAGAGTTAAATAACAGACTAAAAAATAATAATAATAAACTAAACAAAGAATTACAAGCTGATTTTTTATCATCAATAAACTCATATCTAGGAATGATTCAAAATCATAAATCATATAAAATAAGGAAAAAATTACTTTTAAATCATGTATCATGTTATTTTTGGAATTATTTTTATATTTCAAAAAATTATACCTTAATCAAAAGAAAGAATGGCAATATATGAAAATTTACCAGTCTATAAAACAAGTTATGATTTACTATTATTGAGCTTTCAAATCATAAAAGAATTTACTAGAGAATATAAATATAGTTTATGAGATACTATAAAAAAAGAAGTTATAAATTTAATATCAAATATTTACAAAGCTAACTATAAAACTGATAAAAAAAGAAACATAGCAACTGCAAGAGAGAAAATAGAACTACTTAGGTTGTATTTTAGGTTAAGTAGAGATTTGAAAATTATTAGTATGAATAAATATATTGAAGTGAATGTTTTAGTTGAAAGTGTTTCTAAACAACTTACTGCATGGGGAAAGTCATAAATAAAGTCTCTGCTTCAAAAATCAAAATTTGACTTCTTATTTTTTCAAATTACCTGGGTTTACATAAAAGCAAACAAGCGATATACGAAAATGTTATTTTTAAAATTTCAAAGTCAATTTAATTTATTATCATTTAGTTTCTTTATATTAAAAATTGTAATTTTCAAAAATTATAACTCAAATTTAATGATTTCTCTGAAAGTTTTGTTTTAATTTTGAGTTTATAAAGAAAAAGCACCAAGCTTCAACCAAAAATGGTATATAAAAAAAACAAAATAGGAAGATAAACTTCCTATTTTTGTTTGCTCATCCATCTACTAAAATATTCAATTAATATAAATCGTATAAAAGTGGATTATGTAGTTTTTATATTATTTCTTTATGTAATTTGTCAATTATTTTTTTCAAATTTAATCCTTTTTTTTCTAAAAAACTTAATTCATCTTTTGAAATACTATAATTATCACTATATCTAGCTTCAACATAAGCCTGTCTTAATAACTCTAATTTTTCTTTTTCTTCAGGAGATTTTAAATCAAACCAATTCTTAAATTTAGGATCTAAACTAATTAGTAATTTATAAAGTTTTTCAATGTCATGAGTTTTAGGTCTATAGCCAGTCTTTACAAGTAAGTAAGCCGTTATATATCTCTCAATAGCTTGGTGTAACATAAAAACAGCTCAATTTAAATCTTCTCTATTATAAAAATCTTTATATCATTTGAAAAAACTTTTTCCACTCTCAAACCATTTTTTAAAATCTTTTTTTTGAATTTCTTTTCTTTCTTTAGAGGATAATATTTTAGTTTTAGATAATTCAAAATTTTTAGTATCAAAAAGTAGTATTCATTCTTTTACTATATCAGCATAAAAATACCTATTTTCTTCAAGCATTTTATTAATATGATTTTTACTTTCTAAAATTATATCAATTTTTCTATCTATATCATATTTTTTTTCAATATTATTTATAACCTTATCCACTAAAGAATCATGATTATCTTTATAATGACCAACAACAACTAAAATATCATAATCACTCTCATAACTTCTAGTAGTTCAGTTTTCCTCAGTAATATCTCTTAAAACAAAATCTCATCTAGCAAAACTTCAGAAAAGTATTATTTTTTCAACTCACTTAATCTTAGAAATCTCTCAAGTAATGATTTCAATTTCTTTTTTCTGAATAGCGGGTAATTTAGATAAGTATTTTTTCATGTTTTATAGTAATGTAATATTTTTAGTATAATAGTAATTTTTCTGGAAAAGTAAATAACAAACTTTTTACATAAAATAATACAAAAGAATCTATTTTGAAAAATATTGATAAGAAATATCAGAGTAGGAAGCTTTAACACAATGATTAGCTCTTGTTAATTTAATGAAAACTGTAGTTTATCCTGAATCAAAAGATTAGGATGTTTTTTAATTTTTTCATAAAATCTATTTACTTTTTAAAATAAGTTTACATACTTATTTTAGTAATAGTTAATAATATTTTTCAAAATATGCTAGTATTTATAGATGAAAGTTGAGATAGTTGATTTAAATTCACTAAATGAAGTAGTGAATTTTTTACTGTATCACTTGTGGTTTTTAATGATTATGATGAAGCAAATGATTGTGATAATGCTATTTCAGAATTAAGAAAAAAATTAAATAAAAAATATTATGAATTTCATTTTTCTGAAAATTCAGATAGAGTAAAAGAAATGTTTTTAGAAACAGTTTTGCCCTATAATTTTTATTATTATTGATTTGTTTTAAATAAAAAACTTATTCAATCACAATGATTTAGAAATAAAAATTCTTTTTATAAGGTAATTACTGGATATTTATTTGAAAATGCTAAAGATAAACTTGAAAACGCTAAAATAATAATTGATAAAAATTGAAATAATGATTTTAGAAGATCTTTATCAAAATATTTAAAGAAAAAAATGAATGAAGATTGAAAAAAAAGAATAAAAGATATAAAAATGCAAGAATCACATAAGAATAATTTATTACAATTAGCTGATTATGTTGCATCTTGAATAAACAGAAAGTATTCAACTACTAATAAAAGAAAAAATAAAGATTTTATTAAAAAGATTAATATAAGGGAAATTAATATACAATTTTGGCCTAAAGATTAAGCATAGAAAAAAGCTAGTCCTATTCTCAAAATGAGAAACGCAGGTGATAAACACCACTATTCGGACTAACTTCATTTCCATATACATTATATCATAAAAATATAAAAATCAATACTTTTTGTTATTTTTTGTTATTTTTAGTTACAAAACCACCCTAAAATTCCCCCAAACAACCACAAAATAAACAAAATTAATCCCCACCAAACTCCATATAACTTTTCTACTACCACTCCCATAACCAAAATACCAAACAAAAGCAGGAAGCACCAATATCTTATAAACAAAAAATAACAAATGACTCCCTAACATAAACCTAACAACAGGATTAATCTCAACTCATCAATTAAAAATAGACAAATAAGTACTAAAATAATCCAAATTATTCAATAAAGTAAATATAAGTAATAATACAAAATTAATTCTAATTATACTAAAGAAACTCTCTTTCTCATTTTTGGTTTTCATAAAGAATAAAGGTTAAGATTAAATTTCTTGCCTTTTCTTTTTGTAACTCTAAAATTATCAGATAAATGTTTCAGTAAGTTTCATTTAACATAAATACTCTCTCACGGTTTTATTAACTCCTTAGTATTATAATCATACTTAGGAAACAAAGGATAAAAGTTAAAATTTACTCACTTACCAACTATATCAGCTTTTTCAAAATCCATTTCTTCAGGATTAGGAAAATAATAATCTTTATGCCACCTAATAATCCTAAAACCTTTGTAATACTTCCTGTAATAGCTAGCAAGTCTCCTAAATTTAACATCCAGTTCTAAAGGATTTTGTACAACAACCAAGAATAACAAGTTAAGTTTTCTAGGTTGATATATAAAATCAAGAAGTTTTACATTTTCTCATCAAAAATTATTTTTAAAATCTCTAGGATTAAAATAAATACTAGCTTCATCCAAAGCTATATTAAATTTAATATTTTTTTGAATATTAGATCAATATTTATCATGAAACAACTTGGCTCACTCTAAATATTTACCTAATCTATTCTGTTTATGAGTAAATAATTTTTCTCTATACTTATACAAATTAATATATTGATGATAATCATAAATATCACTAAGAATATTAATTAAATCAGTATGATTAGAAATTTGAAACTGAGAGTATCAGTTATAGTAATTAGAAATATTAATCTCTTTTTTCGGATTATATACTTTTAAGTATTTAGTAATATTTTGAGTTTTTCAAGATCCAAACTCTCACATAACTATATAGAATCAATTCATAGAAAATTTAATTAAGAAATAAGTTTATAAAAAATCTTTCAAACTATTAAAATAATAATTCAAAGAATGTAGTAAGATAAAATATTAACAGTAAATCAAGTAGTATAATTAGATAAAGCAACTCAAACTGTTAAATTAATATGATATAACAAAAAAGCTATTAAAGTCGTTGTAAAGTTCAAAAATAACCCCAAAAATGCAACAATAAACAAAATCCTAAAAGATTTTTTTATAAACTCATACAAAATAGGAACAAGTCATGAAATAACTTTAGTTCCAGTTTTTGTAAGAAATCAAATAGCAGAAATTATAGCAGTTCATATTGTGAGTAATATTGTAGGCATAATAAGAGGTTAATAAAGTAAAATTCTAACAGTTATAATAAGCATTGGTATTCACATAAAAAATAGAATCATATAATCAAGAATAGTTAAAGTTCAGGGGATAAATATAAGTTCTCATCAGAAGAAACTAGCTCATACCATAATATGTTTTTGAAACTGAATTGTTTGAAGTGTACCAAAATAACAATATGTATTTTCTCATATTCATCAGAAAACTCTAAGAGTAGAAAATATATTATTTAATGGATTAGTAATGAAAGAAAGTATTTTGTTTGGGATGTATAATAACTCTTCTAAAAAAGGAACTTTATCAGTATAACCTAAATTTAATATACCATTTAAATCAATACTTAAATCATAGCTTCAGTTTGAATAATAAGCAAAACTTCAATCCTGATTAAACATATCACAAGTTAAATTATTATTATTTCTGTTTATGATTTCTCAATACTCTTCATTTCATGGAATAAAATTTATTCATGAAGTTCATCAATCTCATATAGAAAATCAGGAAGTTCATAAACTTAAAGCTCAACTTAAACTATTATTTAAATCATCAATTTTTTCACTACTAGTTGAAAATAAACCTATTAAAGTACTTATTAAACTAGAATCATCAACAGGATTATCAATATTTTGTTCATCATTTAATTCACTACTAGCACATAACCGAGAATCTAAATATAAATATGGAGAACATTCATTATCACAAGTTGTAGGTGTTCAGGTAGCTCAACAAATCAAAGAACCACTATCATAAACTAAATATTCTCACTCATTACAAGAATTACTATCAACATTATCAAAATAATCACATCAATTTATTCATAATCAATTTAAAGGTTCATTGTAAGAAATATCAGTAGTTCAAGT
Source organism: uncultured Candidatus Peribacteria bacterium (assembly GCA_964527325.1). Classification (GTDB taxonomy): domain Bacteria; phylum Patescibacteriota; class Gracilibacteria; order BD1-5; family UBA6164; genus UBA6164. The sequence goes on from CAZGNU010000043.1 coordinate 8,452, forward strand.
GTTAGTTTCAGGAATATATCAAGAATTTTCTCATGTTAGTGGATTGTATGCTAATTCAGTATTTGGTGATTTAATACTATCATCACAAATATAACCTCAATTAACAATATCATTATAACAAGTAGAAGAATAATAATTTCAGTCACTTGCTTGAATGCTATATTCTCATTCTTCTGAAGCACAATAAAATTTATTATTATCAGCAAAATATGATACAAAAGTATATCATGGAGTAATACAGTTTAAATCATAAAAATATGTTATATCATCAGATGAATTTTTAAAATCATTAAAATCTTTTAAAAAAACTCTATTTGAATCAATATAATAATTTCAAATAATATCTAAAGTAGTTCATGTAAAATAAATCACTTCATCTCAATTTCAGTCTTGAATTCATTCAAATTCTACCAAATCTATACTTCAACCTGATTCATTAAAAGTTTTGTTATAAACAATTACATTATTTCATAAATTAGAAGAAAAAATATACTTAGTATCACTAGAATGAAATTTTAAAGGTCAAACAAGTTTTCAAGCTGAGTTAATAATTACTTCTCTAAAATAATCTCAATTAGAATTTAAAAAACATATAGAATTGTTACTATTACATGAATACAACCAACCTTTCATATTTCAAAATGAATCAATATATGGAAAAGGAATATATGAAGGAGTTAAAAATCAACTAGGATAAGGTCTAGTATCTAAAAGAGAACTAGACAAATCAGAATAATCTATTTGACGATAACTTAAAGTATCACTTCAATATGAAACATAAACATCATTATACAAAAAATATCTACTTGAAAAAGATAGTGAAGAATAAGTATTTACTCAGTAAGTTTTTTGAATAGTTAAATTTCAATCTGAATTATATGTAAATACAGCATTAGAATCTCAATATGGATAATTAAAATAGAAAAAATCCTTTGGAATTCATGTAGTATATTTTCAACTCCGATTAATCCGATCATTACAAGCACTTCATCACCGTCAACTTCATGAATTATCAGAAGCTATTATGGAGCTATAACTTGAATAAGAATTTAAATAACTTTTTGTATGAAAATGTAGGTAAGTAGCAGGATAAATATATTTACAATATCAAGGCATTACTGCTCATAAAATATAACTTCCAGTAAAAGTAACTTCTTCTAAAGGATCACTAGTAACTCATGTTAAAGTATATTCTACTTCATGACTAATATTAAAACTAGTATTATCAGAAATATTAATAGCAAAACTATTATTTATTCAAAAAAATAAATAAAATAATATAAATATTAAAGATGTGAAAAATAACTTTATTTTCCTATTCATAATTTGAAAGATTTAATAGATAAAGCAATTATTGAAAAAGCGACAAAGAAAATAGACCAAAACCATATTAAAAATGTAAAAAATAGATCTTGTGAGATATAATAAGCTCAGTCTTCTCATAAAAACATGGCTCTGTATACTTGACCAGTTCATGTATAAACAGGAGTAGAAGAAATACTAAAATCAGGACAATTTAAATCTTGAATTTCTTTTCTATTATTTCTATCTATAAGTCTTGAAAATGTACAATTTCATAGATACATAATTATTTATGGTTAAGAATAGAAAAAATGAATCATAAAAAATACAAAGCAAAAATTAAAAAAGCAATTCAAAAAATATTTTGAAAGAAAAATCAAAAATAATTTACGAAAAACTGAGTAAAAATTCAGCTTGAATATAATAAATCAAACATTTTTTTATTTAAAATTTATAAAGTAAAAGGGAGAACAAAGTCTCCCTATGTCCTATCATCTTCTTGTGATAAATCCTTTCACGAATCCGAATATTAGGAAAACAGCAAGTAAAGGTAGAATTAATGGAAGCATTTGCATACCAACACTAATAAAAGATTGTGCCATATTAGCTATACCAGTTCCTAAAGTAGAAACTTCAGCGGCATCAACTGTTACTAATGCATCTGAACTAACAGTAGCTCAAAGCGATAGTAAAGTTATCAATCCTAACCCTATTGCAGTAAATATTGAAGCCATAACTTTAATATTTAAGAAATAAAATATGGAGCTCTATTTAAAAAATAAGAGCATAAAAAAGACCTCTATATATTCAGGAAAGGAGAGGCAAAAAACCTAACCTGATATACAAAAGCCTCTATGTTTAATTTTCAATAAATAGACTAGAACATTAATTTACATCTTTACAGTTTTCAGTAAATCAATTAATTGTTCCTCAGCAATAGTAATATACTGATTTTGGTCGTAATAAGATTTTATCTCTTCAGACCACTTCTTTTTAACAGTTTTCAATTCTACTAGATTAAGAACTTTTCAAGCTCTTTCTCAGTTTGGAATTGTGAAATTATAAGATGAAACAATAAAGTTTCAGTTCTTATAAATTTCCTCTTTCTTTATATTATTTTTGACAATAGTCATAATAAAAGAAGTTAGAAAATAAAAATACCTATAGATATCTAAGTACCAAAGGGCTACTTGTAAATATCTATAAGTATTATATGAATAATAATTATAAAAGCAAACTATTTTACTACAATTTTACATACAAAATTATTTTGTACTTCAATTGTTATTAATGTGACTTGAATAAAACCACATTAAGTGATCAATTTTATCTTGGTATGTTTTTAGTTGTACTCATCCCATTTCTATATTTAAATTTTTTAATTTTTCAATACTTCTTGGCTCTAGTCTTACACTTTGTGCTTTTAATCAAACTTCTGTTTTCATAATAAATAGATTTTAAATAATAAATAGACAATTAAATTATAATTAATAAAATGTTTTTTGCAAATATATTATGTGTTTTTAAGATTAAGATAAAATTAATATAGTATGTATGTGGTTATTTATTTTTAGATGTATCAATAATCACACAAATAATTTTATAAATCCTATTATTTTTCTCTTGATGAGATAAAGATTTCATCTCTTTAATTTTTTTATTTAATATTTTCTTTTCATCGGAATACAGAACAGATATACATATTTTAATATCATCATCAGTATAATTATTTTTAGATTTTAAAGCTAAAGGGAATAAAAATTTTCTATTAGTAGTTTTCATGGTCTATTTTATTATAAAGTATTATTTAAGTGTTTAGTAAGGAAAAAATTAAGAATTCTATCTCAATATTTTTCATATAGTTTTTCAAAAAATAGACTTTCAGTTTTTATGGATGTATAGTTATCCATGTATGCACTTGCCATAGAAAGATATTGATGTATTTTTTTATTAGTTATTGTTTTAACCAACACATCTTTTCTTTCAGGTCTTTTAAATCTTTCAAAAGTAGAAGTTTCTTTGTAAATTTCAATAATATCAAGATCATAAAATTTATTAAAATAATCTAGGCAATATTGTTTTGAATATTTAAAAAGAGCATTAATTGAATTATTTGTAAGTTCTCTTATTGCTCTAGATTTCTTTCTATACTCTAAACGAGTAATAGGGAAGTCTTGGGTTATGTAGTGTTTATAGATAAGCTCTCAATTCGCTTTTGTTTTATGTGTATTTTTTTCAAGTATATCTAGCTTTTTGTTATATAAAACTAGTTCATGTCTATCTAGTTTTATATTTTTATATGTTAGTTCATTTCATATTCATACTCTATATTCTTTTTTCATTTTATTTTTATAGTATTTTATGAAGTCTTTTACTTCAAGATTTCACCAGTCAATACAATAATCAATCCTTTTAACTATATCATTTTTATTTCTATCAATATCGAATATTGAAAGAATGTAATCAAAGTAATCATAGTATGCATTAAAGAATATTCAGTTGAATTCTATTGCATGAAATACATTTTTATTTTTTTTGTTAGTTTTTTGTTTAACCTTGATATTACAAATTTCATTATTTTCATTATCTAGTAATTTATAATATTTTAGTTGTTTTCAGAATCACCAATCAAAGAATATGATTTTAAAGTTAAAGTTTAATATTATTTCATGAGAATTTTCACAAAGTCCGTTAAGAGTTTTTAAAATCTCTAATCAATCGGGAAGTCTAACAGTTAGAAAATCTATATTTTCATAGTATACAAAAGGATTGAGTTTTAATATCTCATTCGTATGCTGTATTGTAGTTTTAGATTTAGGCATTATTTTTTTGTAATTAGGTTCTAAGATTTAGGTATTTTTTCGTTTAATCGATTTCTAGGAGCTTTGAGCTAAGAAACAGAGTTTTTGAGATTTCTATTCGCCCTACATTATCATTGTAGGGCGAAATTTGATTAATCATGTGTTATTAAATCACTGACAATAAATTTTCAATTTATATATTTTCAGTTTCTAATTTCAGAATGTGTATAGTCTCTAAGTAGCTGTTTTATCTTTGTTTGAGATAATTGTGTTAATAACATAGTTTTTATTAGTTCAAATAAAGAATTTACTTCTTCTAGGTGTTCATAATTAGTTTTCATGAGTATTATTTTTAGGCAAATAAAAAAAAGAGTATAAAAATACTCTTTTAACGAAATAAGGATAAACCATAAAAACACAGTTTTAAAAAAGGAGTCTTAAAAATCAAAATTTTCCGTGGCTTTGGCTAGGGAAAAGGAATATAAAAGTTCTTACAAGCAGGGGGTCATAGGTTCAAATCCTATATCACCCACCATTTAAAGTAA
>CAZGNU010000044.1:0-13018 GCA_964527325.1 uncultured Candidatus Peribacteria bacterium
TTTGAAATTGCAGAACAGAATGCATTTGGGTTACATTCTTAGATTGCACAATACGTAATAAAAAATTTGTAATTCTTCCCTTTTTATATATAATCCCCGCGTTAATTTAATAATTTAAAAATAAGTATGAAAATTACTAAAAATTTATTACCTGATTCTATAGTAGAATTAGTTGTAGAAGAAAGTGTGGAAAATGTTGCTAAATATAGAAATAAAGCAATTGCACATTTAGAAAAAAATGCTGATATTAAAGGGTTTAGAAAATGAACTAAAATACCTGAAAATATTTTAATTAGACAATATGGTGAAGAATATATAAACAAAATGGTTATAGATTTTGCTATTGATGGCCTTTATAGAAAAGCCCTTACAAAAGAAAAAATAATGCCAGTAGCTCAAGCTGAAATTAATGAAATAGTAAATGAATCTCCTCTTAAATTTAAAATACATATAGAAGTATTCCCTACTATAGAAATAGATAAAAAATATAAAAAAATTAAACTTAAAAAACAAAAAGTTTCAGTAACTGCAGCTGAAGTAAAAGCAGCTCTAGAAGAAATAGAAACAAAATTTACTAAATTTGAAGAGACTACAAGTAAAACAACTAAAGCTAAAATGTGAGATAGAGTAACTATTGATACTGATGGTTATGAAAAAAAGAAAATGATGGAAAATACTAGTATGAGAGATTATCCTTTAGTTCTTTGAACAAATATATTAGTTCCTGGTTTTGAAGAAGAGATTGTTGGTGGATCTGTTGGTTCAGAATTAGAATTCCCTGTTAATTTCCCTAAAGATTATCATAATGCAGGTTTTGCTTGAAAGAAAACAACCTTTAAAGTAACAATTAAAAAAATAGAAAAAGCAGTAAAACCAGAATTTACTGAAGAATTTATAGAACAATTAAGAGGTAAAAAACTTGATTTAGCTGGTTTCAAAAAATTAATAAAAGAAGAAATAACTGAAACTAAAGAAGCAAATGCTAGAATAGAAGAAGAAACTAAACTAATAGATGAACTTGTAAAAATTACAAAAATGGAAATAGGTAAAGGTTTACTAGCAAATCAAATAGAAAAAGTTTTTGCTGAAATAAAAGAAAATATCACAAAAGACTGAATGAAAGTAGCTGATTATCTAGAAAGTTTAAAAATGGATGAAGCCAAATATAAAGAGGTAAACGTTAAACCAGTTGCATTAAAAAGATTACAAGGAGAATTAATATTACACAAATTAGCTGAACTTGAAAAAATAAAAGTTACAGAAGCTGAAGCAAACAAAGAAATAAAAATTATTCTTTCTAAGTTTGGTTCTGAAGATGTATTAAAAAGATTAGAAGAACTTTATGTTCCTGGTACAAAATACTATGAAGAATTAAAACAAAGAATTGGGTATAGAAAATTAATTGATAGTTTTTTTGAAACAGAAAAGAAATAAAAAAATACTCTAAGAGTATTTTTTTATTTCTTTTTGTTTTTCTTAACTTTATCTTTTTTCTTCTGTTTTTCTCAACAATATGGGCAAGCTTTCCAATCGGTATATAAAAGTTTTTCACAACCTTTACACTCTTTTTTTAATTTTATTTTACATTTTGGACAAAATTTAAAATCATGACTTATTGGTTCAAAACATTTAAAACAGTTTGTTTCACTTTCGCACTGCCTATTTTTTTCTTCTATTATTTCATTAAACATTTCTAAATTATCTTCTATCTCATTATAATAGTTTTCAAATAAAGTTTTACTCGGTCTTATTAATAAATAAATAAAAATTCAAAATGGTGTTAGAAATAATATTGTTAATATACAAACAATCTGTAATGCAATACTGTTTGTCCTATTAGATATATCTTTTATTACCCAAAGAAGTATTGCTATCCAAATAATGAAAAAATATACTATTGCAAATTTTATGAAAGAATCAAACGTTACAGCTTCATAAAAAGATTCTGTTAATTGTTTTATGTTCATAATGTATAATTAAGAAATATAAATTATAATCCATCAGCCTATCGGCAGCTTCCTTTAATTCTAAAGGAAGCCTTACTATTTATGTTTTTATTATTTTTTACGTAAAACCTAACTATTACTTAAATCAGTTTTCTTCCTTTAGTATTAAAGGAAGTACCACGAAGTGGGGATGGATTATGTTAAATTCTCCATCTTCCACTTCTCTATTTCACCATGATTTCCAGAAAATAGTACTTCTGGAACTTTTTTTCACTTAAATTTCTTTGGTCTAGTATATACAGGATACTCTTTTTGTCTATTTAGTTTTTTTGAGAAGCTGTCTTCATCTAAAGAATCTTTGTTTCATAATACTTCTGGTATATGTCTTAATAAAGAATCTATAAACACACTTGCTGCCAACTCTCAGCTACTTATGACATATTCTCAAATACTTATTTCATGGTCTACATATATATCTATAATCCTCTGGTCTATTCATTCATAATGTCCACAAATAATTATAAATTCTCCGTTTAATTCTGTGTAATAATCTTCTACTCTTTCCTGATTTAATAATTTTCATTTTGGTGACATAAATACAACTGGAATTTTTTTTCAAACTTTTTCAAAAATATATTCTATAGATTTTGCTAATGGTTCTGGTGAAATTACTTGTCCGTGCATTCAATATGCTTTATCATCTACCCTTTTAGTCTTATTATCAGAAAAATTATTTAATTTATATAACTCCATTTCAAAAAGTCATTTTTCTCTAGCTCTTCAAATTATTGAACTAGAAAAATACGCCCCAACGAAAGTCCCCTTGGGGGAAGACTCAAATGATTCTGGAAATATGGTAATTATATGGATTTTCATTTAATATTTTTTTATAATTTTTAATGCTGCCTCTAATGTTTCTTCTTTAGATTTATTACTTGTATCAATAATATAATCACAATGCAATTTTGAATCTTTTTTTTCTAATTTCAAACTATCTCTTCTATTTTGCAGTTCTTCTTCACTCATTTCTGCTCATCTCATTTTTATTCTTTCAATTAAAGTGTCTTCTGAAATATCTAAGAAAATACTAGTTATATGTTTTTTTAAATATTCATTATTACTAAATATATTTTTTAATCATTTAACATCAATTTCTTTCAATACAATTTTTCATTTATTTATTCAGTTTTCAACTACATCTTTATGTTTAGTTCAATAATAATGTAACCCATGATTTAATTCATATTCTAAAAAATATCAAGAATCAACTCATTTTTTAAATTCTTCTAAACTAATAAAATTATACTTATCACCAGCAATTTCTCATTTTCTTATTGGTCTTGTCACATAAGATTTCAAAAAAATTACATCTAATTCTTTCTGTTTTTTTAAATTATGTATGAGAGTTCCTTTTCATGCTCAAGATACTCACATGATGAAAAATATATGTCCTTTTTTCATTTTTTTTGTTTTTAATCTAAATATATTGTAAACAATATACAGCTAAAAGCCAAAAAATCAATATATTAATTTACAATTCTATTTTTTTGTATAATATTTAATCATTATTTAGTAAATCAAAAAAATGATAAATTTTTTAAAAAATTATCTTTCAACTGTTTTTTTTATATTATCTATATTTGCTTTTTATTATTTAAGTGATTTTAATAACTCTTTTTTTATTAAAACAATTTCTATTAATTCTTATTATTTTTTTGTTAATAGTTTAAATGTTTTTAGATGAGTTATAATTGCTTATATTGTATTACTTATACCTTTTTATTATTTTCATACATGAAAATCAAAAGCTAGAATTATTCTTAATTATTTAATAAAAAAAATTAAAAAGCCTAGTTTAAAAATAAAAGATAAAGAAAAAGTTTCTATTTTAGCTTGGATTGTAAAATGATTTTTTGCTCCTTTAATGATTTTATGGCTAACAAACCATATATTTACTGTAATAAACAATGTAAATTTATCATATAACGATCTTTTTTTACTAAGACATAGTTTCATAACCTTTTTTAATAAACATTTATTTTGGTTAGCTTTTACTGTTATATTATTTTTAGATGTTTTCTTTTTTACTTTATGATATTTAATAGAATCTCCAAAATTAAAAAACAAAATAAAAAGCGTAGAACCCAGTATTTTTTGATGGTTAGTTGTTCTAGCTTGTTATCCTCCATTTAATGCTATTACAAGTAAATACATTTGATGGTACTCAACAGATTTTCCCCAATTTAGTAATGATTATATGCATATAATATTAAATATATGTCTACTTATTTTAATGTGAATATATACATGGGCATCAGTTTCTCTATGATTAAAAGCAAGTAATCTTACAAACAGATGAATAATTTCAAAATGACCTTACAAATACATAAGACATCCTGCCTATATTTGCAAAAATACTGCCTGGTGGATTTGATGAATGCCTCTATTAATTTGAAATCTAATATCATGACAATACAAACATTTTTTTATTGTATTTTTTAGTTTATTAGCACGGTCTACTATTTATTATTTTAGAGCTATTACAGAAGAAAGACATTTGAGTATGGATGGGGATTATGTTAGGTATAAAAAGAAAGTAAAGTATAAATTTATTCCTGGGGTGTTTTAATATACAAAAAAACTAGATTCAGTAAATTAAAATCCAGTTTTTTTATTTAAAATTTATGATAATTATCAAATTTCTTAAAATACCAATTTATATCTTTTTTAAAATTCTTTTTTAAATAACTTATAGATTTTATTATTACACTATTATTATTAATTGAATCAATTATATTTTTTGAAAACTCTTTTCAATAATGTTTTTTAAACTCTAATAACATTTCATCTGATTTTTCATATACTCATTCAAAATAAGTTTTATATATTAAATATTTATTATAAAAAACTTTTTCTGTTTTAACTTCATAATTAAAACTATCTTTAAAATAATGTGAAACAAATAATTTATTTGTATAATTAATACTATATCAAAGCATCCATAACCTCAAAGATAAATCTATATCTTCTGCTCCCCAACTATTAAATAATTCATTAAATCATCAAATTTCTTCAAATATTTCTTTTTTAATTATTGTAAATCATCAAGCACATCAAGGTGTCTCAATAACCATATCATTAGTAAGCTCACCAGGATTATCCCAAGTACTATTTAATAACATATCCTTAATTTTATAAATATATCATTTTGCTTGCTTATTTGAAAAATTTCAAACTGTTCACTGTAATGCTCACAATTCTAAATACTTATTCATTTTTGACAATTTTTTTAAACTCAATTTTTTACAATACATATGAGCATCCAAAAAAATTAATACCTCTCAAGTAGCATTTTTTGCTCATAAATTTCTTGAAATTGATGGACCTAATCTAGATTTATTTTTAATTAATTTAATTTTTTTACTTAAATAATGATCTTTTATAAATTCATAATCATCACTATCAGAAAAGTCATCTACAATTATTATTTCTTTTAATAAATCACAATCCACAAAATTATAAATACTATCTAATGTAATATTCAAATAGTATCACTCATTTAATGATGGAATAACGATAGAAAACATAAATTATTTTAATAAATTAAGTTATTTATTTTATATAAGATAAGTATATCATAATAAATTATTTAACACAATAAATGCCACTTTTTAGTGGCATTTAATTATTTATTTACAATGAAGGTTGATTTGTTGGTGTTGGAATTGTTCAAATATCAGGAGCAATTGTTGGTTTTGTTGTTAATGATGGTACTGTTGGTGGTATTGTTGATGGCTCTGTTGGTAATTCTGGTGCTGGTGTTAAAATTTCCATTGGTCCTTCTGTTGGTTCTATCTGATAGTCCGCTGGTGAAACAGTTGGTGCTATAGTAGGTTCCATTTTATCTTTCAAATTTCAAAGTTCTAGTCCTGCAATATCTCAAATAATTTTTTGAGTATCTTTTTTTAATCCTTCAGTAGGAGCTTCTGTACTTTTAATAGATTATTTAAAGCAAATTTTGAACACTAAAAAACTTTCTAAAAAAGAAGATTTTTTTAGAAACGTTATTTGCAATATATATAATACATATGATATAATAATCTTATTATTACATATTAAAAAATATGAAAAAAAATAAATTTTCTATAATCATTCCACATTTAAACGAATGATATTATTTAGACATAATGTTAGATAGTTTTTATAATTATATAAAATATAATAATTATGAAATAGTGATTGTAGATGATGGAAGTGATGATTTATTAAGTCTTGATTTTTTAGATACTCATCCCTTAAAAAATAAAATTAAATTATATAAAGAAAATTGACTATGAATATCAAATAATAGAAATTTTGGGGCAAGCAAAGCAAATTGAGATTTTCTTTTTTTTATGGATTCACATATGTACATATATGAAGATATTTTAACAAAAATAAATTCTCTTTTAAATACAAACAAATATATAAAAATCTTTCAAATAAATGTAAAAAGTATGAATAATAAAAATGTTCATTCTAATTTACTAAAATTAAGTGATTATTCATTAGACTGAACATATGATATACCAAAAACTAAAACAAAAAATAGTATTCATAAAATTCCAAGTATGCCATGACACTGCATAATTATAAAAACAAATATTTTTAATAAAATTGGTTGTTTTGATAAATTTTTAATAAATTATTGAATGGAAGATATATGAATATCATTTAAAGCTTATTTAAGAGGTTATAAATGTTATAAAATAGATACTATTAATATTATACATCGTTATAGATCAACTTTTACAAATTATACAGTATTATCAAAAGATGTGCTTTATAATAAAATAATATTTGCTCTTACTTATTTTCACAATGAAATAAGATTAAAAAAAACATTAGAACATTTAAAAAAAGAATACTCTGATTTTTTTGAATCTACCTATAATGATATTATCTCAAATCAAGAGTTTATTAATCGGAAACAAAAAGAACAAAACAAATTCAAATATGATGATGATTGGTATTTCAATAGATTTAAAATATATTTTAATGATCAAATTTAAGCACAAAAAAAATCTTTCTTTCTCAAGAAAGATTTTTTTAAAACTATTGTGCAACTTTTTCTGAAGTAAGATATTCATTTATAAATGTAGAAACTAGTGGTGCTGTTTCTCTGAAGAGAGAAGATCAGAAGCTTACAATTGTTCATACATCTAGTTGATTATTAGGATTTTGTCTTACAAAAGTTCTGGTACTTATTAAATCATTAATATTTCAATATAATGATCAATTAACAACCAATATATCAGTTGTAGGGCTGTCTCATTCAAAATTTCATCAAATAGCGTCTTTTTGTATTGTAATATATGTTCAATCAATTCTTCAAACAGTTTCATCAATTATAATATTTCATCCTTTTACAACAAATGCAATATTATCAGAATATTCAATGTTTGACTCAATTATTAAATCTCAATTTTCAATTATATATGTTCTAGCTCACGTTATTCCTGTTAATATATTATTTGCTCTAAAGTTACTATTTCTTAAAATAAATACATTATCCATTCAATTATAGCTTTGAAATTCATTTATATTTGAAGTAGTTGTAAATGCTGTTCATGATTCATCAGATACTTGATCTAAACTATTTGAAAAATCTTCTCATTCACTAGCAATCAAAGCAACATCTTCTTCATCATTTATTTCATTTGTATAACTTGATACTCATCATTCTGATACTCATACTCATACAAAGTTTCTATTATCATCAGAGCTTAAATTTTCATTAAAATCATCAGACACATTAGATATATCAGAAATATCTGAAGTATCAGAAACATAACTTGTTCCTCATCATGTTGTTGCAACAGTTGCTCTAGCAACTCTTACAGCTAATTGTGAAACAAAATAAGCAGTATCATATAATATACCATGATGCTTAATAGTTGTAACTAACATATTATCAGCAAAATCTCCGGAAGTAATCGTTGATCAAAAAATACTTGGTATAGATATATATCTATAAGTTCAAGGATTAATTACTTCTGTATTACCTAATGATTCACATATTTCATTTTGAGTTCATTGTAGAGAAGTCCCTTCTGTTTGAGCTACACATATTTGATCAAAATGTATACCATAATCAGAATTATTATAAATATATGGTGTCATGTTTGAATATGCAGTATATGGATTCATACCCGCTCATATTACAAGATCATCATTTGGACCAAAAATTATACTTCAATTATTTGGTATTGTAATATCTCAAGTTCATGGAATAGCAATTGTTGTATCATCTATTTGACATCAAGCTGTACACCAACCTGGCCAATTAGCTAAATTTGGTCAAAAATCACATTCTTCCATTATTGTAGTTGTTTCTGTATAAGGACATTGTCAAATTCAAGACGGACATGTTCTATATTCAATTATCTCTTCAACACTTGGTCTTTGTACAATTCAATCTCAACATCTTACAGGTCAACCTCATGAAGAACTTGAAGATGAACTTGAACTACTTGAAGATGAACTTGAACTACTTGAACTTGATCATCAACCACAAGTAGAACTACATCCATCTCAATCTATATTATTTCAATCATCACAAGTTTCTCAGTTACTTACAATATTATCTCAACAATATCTAAGTTCTACATTAAAACATTCGTTCGCATGATTTACATAATTTTGTATATAATAATTTGGATAATCTATTGAATGACTTGCCCATGTACCAGTTGCATGATTATAAGTATTATAAATTTTAGTACGTGTAGAAGAACCATTTGTAGTAACTTCTCAATGTCTAATATTATACACAAACTGTAAAGTTCTATTATTTGGATTTGTAGGTCTGTTAAAAGTACAGTTAGCTCAAAAAGCAACAACTCTTACATTATTTCCAGGAGCTACTTCACTTAATCTAGTCCAATCACTAGAAGTTCTACAATTAGATATTAAGTTATTTTCTGATTCCCAAAATGATATTCTAGATGTTGATGAGGCTATGTAACGATTATTTGTATTCCACATTTCATCAATAAGATACCTATTTATACTATTACCAGTTAAATAATATATCCTATTTACTAATGCTCATCCGCAACTATTTTCTTGTGCTGGATTTTGTGATACAATAGCTGCATGTCAAGTTTGTATTCATAAAATAAATAAACACAATATTAATATTATTCTTCTCATATATTTTCATTAATAGTAAAATTGTTCTTTTTTTCTTGAACTACTCAATCTTCTACTTCAATATCTTCAACAAATTCCAAAACATTAATATCTTCCTCCTCAACTGTTTCATCTTTTATTGTTATATTTTCATCAATTTTTTCCACACTAGTTTTTTCCTCATTAACTTCTTTTCATGTACTAAAAATATTACATGAAGAAACCAATAAAACTAATATCATAATAATAATTCTTTTTTTCATATTATTTTTTTATAAAATAAAACTATTTTTTTATTTGTCAAGATCTTTTAAACAATATATTATTCCTCACCATCTCATGGATTTGGGGCTGGTGGTGTTACAGTTGTTGGTGGAGGTGTATTAGTTCATGTATCACCTGGATTTGTTCATCAATTATTAGGTGGTGATGTTGGTGGTGATGTTGGTGGTGATGTTGGTGGTGATGTTGGTTCTTCTGTTGGTTCTTCTGTTGGTTCTTCTGTTGGTTCTTCATCAATTTTAGGCTCAGGCTTACTCATATCCTTAGTCCGTACTGGAATAAGTCAAGCTGAATGATTTTCTTGGATTACGTGATCGGCTGAAAGATATCAAGTTCCTTTGATTTGTCAACCTTTTTGTCATTTTCTTAGTACCATTATTCTGTCATCAAATCCATCTGGATCTTTGTAGAAATAAAATACTAGGCTATCAACGTCACTAATTCAAGATGTCTTTGCTTTCTTTTTTAATTTTGCAATTTTAGCATCATTTTCAATTTTTATTTTTACTATTTTACCATCAATAGCCAAAGCTTTACAATCCCATTCAAATGTTTCTACTCATTTTTTTGATTTTCAATTAACTAATGTTGCTGAAACATCAAATGATGTTCATGGTGCTGTTTTAAATCAAATATTTCATTTTCATTTTTTAAGCTGTTCATAGTATAGTTCAGCTTCTTCTTGAAAATTACATCCAAATTTACTTTCAGCTGTTTGATTAAAAGTTTTTCTTCTTTCTGGTCTAAGAGGTTTTTTCTTTTTATCATCAGAATATTCTACATTAATATATTTTTCTACATTTTTATTCCAAGCACTTTTTTCTCCATTTCCAAAATCTTTTGCTTTTTTTAAGAATTGTAAAACTCTTGATAATATATATCTTTTTTTGTTTGAATCTGTAGTTTCATTTACTATTGATAATAATTTTATTTTTCATAAAGCTCATACTCATAATGTGTTTTTCTTTTTAAAAAATCTATCTCATTTTTCTGCTAAAGCAATAAGACTTTTCCATCTATCTACTAATTCTGCATTAGGATTAAGTAATTCTCATTTAACATTATGACGTGTTTTATAATTAAATGCTGATTCTATTGAATCCATTTCTTCTTTTAAGTCAGGAAATGGTGATTGAGTTTCTAATATCTCATCACTAGTTTCTACTTCTGTTTTTTTAATAAGTAGATCAAATGATTTAAATGAAGCATTTTTATCTTTATCTGCTATATATCTTTTACTTATTGTTGCATTTAAATTAATTGTTTCATCTGCTTTTATAGTTTTAAGTCAATTCTTTCAATCTTTAATAGTTATTCATGTTTGATTTTCAGGTAAATGAAGAGTAATTATTTTTGGGTCATAAGATAAAATATTATTTTCTAATTTTACATAACCTTCTCAGTGTTTTTCTGAAAATTCTGGTATAGACATTTGTGTCATTTCAGCAACTACTTCATTTGCTAAATGATTTTTTGAAACGTCATGAGAAGTCCAATTATATTCTAACATAGGATATATTCATGCTATTACATTTGGAACTAAAAATCATCCTATTCATGTTAATTGTAATCATTTTGCTTCGTTAAATTGGCTATTAACCATATTTTCTAAAATAGATTGTTTGAATCTTTTTGATACAATATCTTTGTTTTTTTCATTTTTTATAGGTTTTACTAAAGCACTATACTTTAATATTAACTGAGTAATATTTTCTTTAGCAATTTTTAATTCTTTGTCATTTAATTTTCTTCATAATAAACTAGTATTATACCAATCTTTTATATCATCATCATCTAGTTTTTTATTATTTTTTATTAAATCAATAACATTATCAAGTATTTTACTTTCTCTTGTAAGTATTTGATTTATTCATTCTACGTTATCTACTGCTGGATTAGATATATTTGCAGATAATATATTGTACTTTGATCAGTCAAATCAAAATCATACTCCTCCTCATATAGATACAACCATTGAGTCATCTGAGATTTCATTTGAAACATCTTTTGATCAAGTTAGATTTAATCATAGTCAAGTTAAAGCTAATCATCAAGCAAGAGATATTCAATATCAATCTAAATTTCCTGATAATATACTTTTGTTTATTCAAACTCAAACCTGTTTTTCTTTGTTAATTCAAATATTAATTCAATCAATGATTCAATTAGTTAATTTGCTAATATCTATATTAACTCACAAAGCTTTTATATAACCAAAAGCTATTGCAACAGTTACATCTTTTTTTAGTTCTATTGCTTTTTCTGTAATTTTTTCTTTTTCTTCTTTAGTTAACTCTGGATATAAATCCCATTCTATTTCATTTTCAACCGTAGCAACTAATTTTTGCATGTCTAATTTTTTTCTAATCTCTTCTTTTGCTTCTTGTTCTTTTACAAGGTATTTTGTCATAAATTCACTATAACCATTTATTTCTGCTAAAACAATAAATGGTATTGGTCACATTTTTATTGTTTCTATTAATCTAGTTCTAAAATCATCTCTAAATGATAATTTTTTTATATCACCAAAATTTAATCAAATATTTTCTATAATATTTTTTATTTCTTCTAATCATAATCATGAAATAAAATCATCTATAGATCTCTCTGTTACTCAGTCACTTAACTCAGTATTAATTTCTCAATTTAGATTAAAATCAAATAAATAGTTTCTTAATTTTTTTAAATCTTTTTCTTTTAATTTATCTGTAGTTTCTAAATCTTTAATGCTATCTAATTTTTCTATAGAGTCTATTCTAGATTCAAAGCTATCTTTTTCACCTTGATATGTAAAATTTCATCTTGTTAATTTTGTCCATAGACTTCTATTGTCTTCATATCATAATTTTTTTGATAATTCCTTCATTATTTTTTTTCTTTCTGTAGATGTTATTCTGCTAGATAATCATTTTTTTCTTCTTCTTTTTCTTTCATCTCTTGATAATCTTTTATTATTAAAAAGATAATCTTTATAATTTTCTTTATTAATAGTAATTGTTTCAGTAACTAATTCTCCTCAATCTTCGTTAATATTTCATGCAATTAATATTTCATAAGTAATTTTTAAACCTTTTCATTCTAATACTTCTGCTTGAAATCTTCTTAAAAATTCTTTAAAATTTTTATTATCTACATTTTCTCTTTCTGATTGCTCATCTATTAAATTTCAATCTTCAGTTTCTAATTTAATTTTTTTTCTAGATTTATTTTCATTGTCATATACTTCTCTATAAGATTTTTCTATTTTAGTTTTTTCTTTTTTTACTCGTTTTTCTGTATCTTTTACTATTACTCGTTTTGCTTTATTTTTTTGTTCTTTTGTATTTTGTATTTCTGATTTTTGTTTATCTGTTTGTTTTTCTTGCATCAAAGATATTCAAGTAATATTAGTACTTGCTTCATTTTTCATTTTATCTGTTTGCTTTTTATTTATGGCTTTTCTTGTAGAATCATTAACTGGTGATGTTTCTTGTCAAAAATAATTCACAACAAAACTAGTGAATAATTGTTTGTATTGAGTTATTATATGTAACATAGTAAAATTATTTAATAAATATTTTTTTAGTAACCGTTCAGTTATATTAACCACCCCGGACTAAAGATCCGGGGCTTTTAGT
>CAZGNU010000045.1:0-12965 GCA_964527325.1 uncultured Candidatus Peribacteria bacterium
GACATTACCCTGTGAATTTTTAACGGTGTGCCTTCCAGTAATACGCTAATCCTCTCCCCTTGTTGATTGATTCTCTCTATTGAAGCGTGAGCCTTCGGCATTATTTTGTCCCCGTATATTATTGGCATAATCTCTTTTTTTGCCTGTTTTACTATGTCCCCTGCTCCCGTTACCGCCCTGCCGTTTTTATCCACTAACGGCCCAAATGCGGCTTTGTAGAGCGTTTCCACGCTCAATGTAATCCGTGCGCTAACTGGTTCCCCCGTTTTACTGTCTATCAACTCTCTGTAGTCATATAACCCTTCATCTTTGGTAATCATGCTATAAAGCCCCGTACCAATATCTGAAATATACCCATTGGCTACGGCATATTTATATTTGGCGATAGTGGCCGCCACTATTAAAGCGTCTTCCTGTTTTTCCACTAATCCTACTACTCCATCCGCTTCAAAGGCTCTCCGTTTCCCTGACGCTACTTGGTCGGCCATTGTGTATTTTCTAACTTCTGGGTGTACGTCTCTGGCAGGTTGAATATTGGTTATTTGCCGGGGGACATCTTCTTTAAACTTGCCGTAATCTAGTGCCAACAGCAATAATAACTGTTCATTGGTTATGTTCATTAAACACCCCTTTCAATAAATATTCTGTGGGCATTTATAATCAAATACCCTACAAATACGCTTGTCAATATGTCGTTATATTAAATCGCTTGTTTCAATATTTTCTTTGTGTGGTGGCCCGTTTCCCGGCCCATAATCTTTCATAATGGTTTTTTTCTTTTTTCCTGGCTTTTTGCCTTTGGCCTTGGCTAAATCCTTATCCTCTGGCGTGTCGTCTTCCGGCGTGATTCCTAAAAATTCGTCAAGCATTTCGTTATACTCTGTTTGCTGGTCGCCGCTTGGTTCTTCAAAGTGGCAAATATCCCGTTTGAATCTTAACAAGTGAGTACCTTTAAACCCTGATAGCTTATTCTTTGCGAATCTTAATTTAATATAAAGGTCACAATCTGGGTCTGAAATCCAATCGGGATTATCTACCCACAAAAGCCATATTAGATTAGCGTTGTACTTATATTTTCCCGTCTCCATAATATCATCCGGGGAAGGTATAAAAATCTTGGGTTTTTTGGTTGCCTTTTCCTGTGGCCGTTTGCGGAGTTCGCAAGTAACAATAACGGGAATATCTTTAGATAGCCGTTTTATAACATTGGCTCGCTCTACGTTTTTAAGTCGTTGATTTTCAAATTCCCCGGACACGTCCAAATTGTGCAACCCGTCCATAGCCACAAAGACGTTAGCCCCATGCGTGGCTTTTGCTTCGTTTATGTATTGCTCGATTTTCTCTATGGGGTTATCGCAATCCCCTATATGCTCAAGGTCAATAATATTGAATCTATCATTGGCCTTTTGGTCTAATTCGCTATAGACTAAATCCCTTTTTTGTTGGTCTGCAAGTGGCATACTCTGGGACTTCTTAATATCGTTTATTTTTAGTCTAGTTTTACTCGCTACCATCCTATCTATGATTGTGGCCGTATCGTCATCTAGTGAGAAATAAAGGCCGTAGGTGTCCGGGTTGCTATCCATAATCGACAAAAACATATTGACCAATAGGGCCGTTTTCCCGATATTTGTATCCGCTCCAATAAGATACATTCCTGGTTGAATCCCGTCCGTGTCCTGTTCTATCGTTGGAAACTGGCGCATATATAGCCCTAGTAGCTTGTCCGGGTCTCTATCTTCTTGTTTCTTTTTATTGGCCTGTATTGCTTGCTTGAGGTCAAACCGCCTAAAGGGTTCAAGTTCCGTACAGTCTATAGCCTGTTGATATTTAGAAACTGCGCTTCCTACGCCCGCCGTGGTGTTGTCTTTGTCTATCGCTTTCACTAAATCATTAGCGGCCGCTATCTTCTTGAGCTTCTTTAAATTATCTATTCCCTCGTTAGTCTCTTTGATCTTTCCCATGTTGTCCCCTTTCTATATTGTTCTTTTTGGCTTGTAATGTTACGCACACGCCCACCCGTGGCGGTGTCCAATAAGTCGGGTATTCCTAACCTATCGGCCACTTTCCCCAGCCTGGATATTTGAAATGTGCTGGACGCGATCTCCTAAGCTCAAGTAAAAGATTGTTAGCGTCTTTCAACCCCTCGCCACCGGGTATCCCTAATGTATCGGCCATAGCCCCCACGCTATACACCCGCACACTCTGAAAACCATTGTTGAGCATGTAAATAAATAAGGCTTCCATTGCCTTCACTCCGGGGCTGTCTGAATCCCCCATTAAAACCACTTTAAACGGTTTCAATATGTCCAACTCTGAAAAGTCCCCTTTCAGTCCTGCGTCAATAACTGCCACTGCTCCAAAATTCCCGCCGTGCGCTTTGGCAATAGTGATAATAGACAGGCAATCAATAACTCCCTCGACAATGAAAACGGTATCACCTGGCTTGTATGAAAAGAATTGATAAGGCAGATATATCAGTTGCTTTTTAATCCCTGATAGGTTGACCGTCTTATTGCCTCGCTCTCTCGACTGTTTGTTTCCTATTCCCTGCAAGTAAGAAATATTCCCCTCCGGAGAATAGAACGGGGTCACATAC
Organism: uncultured Candidatus Peribacteria bacterium; assembly: GCA_964527325.1. GTDB lineage: Bacteria > Patescibacteriota > Gracilibacteria > BD1-5 > UBA6164 > UBA6164. The sequence goes on from CAZGNU010000045.1 coordinate 2,600, forward strand.
TCACAGGCGAAGAACGCAAAGTAGGGTTTATTCGTTTTCTTGGATATGGGGAATAGTCCCGCCGCTGTTTTATTTGCGGTCGGGTTTTCGCCTGTCCGGTCGCTTGGTACTTTTCTTATCCTGGCTTCCCGGATCACGTCCGGACTAATCCCTCGCACAACGTCCAAATACCCGCCGGGGGCTGCTTCCGGTAGGCTCTCTATAAAGCGGTCGTAAATTCCACTAAATTCATTCCCTTCCGGATTATCTGATTTTATCGGTGGGTTAGTGGTCTGAGAATGGCGTACAAGGGGCATGGTGGGCCTGTCGGTTATCCTGCCCCTCGAATCGGTCAACTTCTCAAACGTGCCTGGTTTTAGCCAATCCACACACTCTTTAAATTCCATACCTGTGACCAACTTTACTAATTCGATAACGTCACCCATTGCCCCGCACCCGAAACACTTAAATCTATTTGTCTGTGGGTAAAGAGTAAGTGACGGCGTTTTGTTGTCGTGGCCTGTGGGACACATTGCCTTGCCTTGCCTGTTCACTTCTATTTGCAAACTGGCGGCCACGTCTTCAATGGGAATAGTTTTTACTGTATCTAGTTCCATATTTCTTTTATCTCCGGATGCGGGTTAAATTGCTTTCAATATGGTGTTCTATCCTTTTCTATTCGGCTTAAACCCTATGTCTTTTGGCTTAGACTTTGAGGGTTCCAATAATTGTTGAATGGCCTCAAAGACATACTTTATTTCGGTATCATGTTTTTTAAGCACTTCCCCGTGTTTTTTTAACAGTTCTCTTATCTCTTTGTTGGATGAAACCAATTCCCGTATCCGGGTAAATGTTAGGATGATTTGGATATTAACCTCAATCGCTCGTTCGCTGTTTAATACGCTGGAAAGCATGGCTACTCCTTGCTCTGTAAAAGCGTATGGCAATTGAGGGGAATATTTTAATGCGCTAAGGTGGTGCCAATTTGTCACCACCTCTTTTTTTTCTGCTTCTGTAAGCTGAAACATAAAATGCGGGGCTGGAAATCGTTTAATATTGCGTTTGACCTGTCTATTTAGATTTTTTGTTTCCACTCCGTATAATTCGGCCAAGTCTCTGTCAATCATTACCTTTTTGCCTCTGATATGTATGATTCTCCCTGCAATGGTCTGTTGGGGGATAATGTCAGTGTTTTGTATTTCAACCTTCTTTTTAGGTGTCATGGTGTTATTTGCTCCTCTCATATGCCTATCTAAGACGTTTTTCTGTGGTGGTCAATGGCAAATTACCCGCATATGATATTGCTTGCTATGCTTTTGCGGATATAGTTTTATTCTTCCTGAATAGCTTCTAACATCCTCAAGTATTCTTTCTGGCTCTCGTATACCATGTTTTCAATAAGCAGGATAAAGTCCTTATCCTCTCCCCTATTGGTTTTCCTCAAGCTGGATATGTACTCTTCCCGTAGTCCAGGAGGGATGATAGTAATAGGATATCCTGCCTGTAATAGTGAAAGGTTCATCAACAATCGTGCAGTGCGCCCGTTCCCGTCAAGAAAGGGGTGTATTGCTACAAACTCTTTATGTAGTAGTGCCGCATATATGACAGGGTGATTGTCTTGCTTCTGTTTTGGCAGACGGTCAACTAACTTTCCCATCAACCCATCTAATTTGTCAGGGGGAGGTAGTACAACGTCGGATCCCGATATAAATACCTTGAGTTTTCGGTACACCCCTGCATTGTCGGGGTCTATTTGGTGGTAAAAGAGCCGGTGCAACTCCTTGATGTGATATTCTGTTATTTCTCCGTTTTTTGCCAGTTTATAAAGCAGGTCGTAAGCCTCACTATGTCCGATGGCCTCTAGGTGGTCCTTGATAGATTTTCCACCGATGGTGATTCCATCTTCTATGACAATCTTTGTTTCTGTCTCTGTTAAGGAATTACCCTCTATAGCATTGCTAGAATAGGTCAGCCCTATTCGGTAAAACTCTTTTAGCTGCGTCCGTGCATTTTCTTCTAGTGGCCTAAAGCCATCTATTTTTTGTTGTATACTGTTTATTTCTGGTAAACGGTCTTTGAAATCATAGAACATGGTTTTGGCTCCCTATTTTCCTTATTGAATGTCGTTGGGTACTTTTCTTTTATGTTGTTTACTATGTTTACATGGTTTACTGTTTTGTTTTTTTCCTTGTTTCTTCACTGTTAATAGGTTCTTTTAGGCGGCTGACAAACGCCTCGTTTACCACCTCCTTAATTTTTTTCCGTTCGATATATGCAATGTCTTTTAATTTTTCTAACACGGCTTCATTCACTATGAAGGTTGCCCGTGTCCAGTTCTCTTTTAGTCCCTGCTGGGTGCTTTTTATTTTCTTACTAACTGGGGGGTTAGCGTCCGTTGAGGGTGCTATCCAGTCCAGGGGATTACTTGCTAAGGGGTCATTCCCTAATCGTTTTTTAGTCATGGCCGCCCTCTCTTTTTACTATCTCTTTGCATAACGCTTTGTAATCGGTTGCCCCGTGGCTGTCTGCTTTGTACGTAAATATGTCCTGGCTGTAGCTTGGGGCTTCCGCTAGGGCGACATTGCTACGAATTAGGGTAGTGAAAAATTGCTCCGGGAAATGTGCGGTTATCTTTTCCACAACTTCCCGGTTTAAAATCTTCCGGCTGTCGTACATAGTCGCCACAATGCCTGTTATTTCAAGCGTGTTATTAAGTCTCTGCTTAACAACGCTAATCGTCTGCAATAGTTGGCTTATTCCCTGTAATGCGAGGTATTCAGTTTGCAGGGGTATAAATATCTCCCCCGCAGTAGTAAGCCCGTTAAGCGTTAAAAGGCCCAGGCTTGGGGGACAATCTAACAGGACGTAATCATAGTTTTTTGAAATGTTCCCTATGGCTTCCCTTAACAAAAATTCTCTACCGGCAACCCCGGACAACGCTATTTCCGCTCCGGACAAATTGATATTGGCCGGGATAACGTCATAGCCGTTTTTTTTGACAATAACTTGCAGAGGGTCAATATCGCCCTTGATTACCTCGTGTATGGTGGACTGCCCTGTAGTGTCGATCCCCAGCGAATAAGACAGGTTCGCTTGCGGATCCAGGTCAACGAGTAGAACGGTTTTCCCCATTGCAACTAAACCAGCTCCGATATTGATAGTAGAGGTTGTTTTCCCTACACCGCCTTTTTGGTTGACTATTGCTATCGTCCGCATATATCACCCCCTCCATGTTTACAATGTTTACACGGTAAACCGTGTTTCCTATGCTGGCTTTGCCTGTGTCTTCGTTGTTCCCTTTTCCATAAACTTTTTAAAGTCATCGTGACGAACAATATAATGCTTTCCTATCTTTTTGGCCTTTAATTTCCCTTGCCTTATCCACCGCCTCACCGTCTCCGGAGCAACCTCAAAATGCTTTGATATGTGTTCGGATGTGTAATACTCAAACCCTTCTAATTGTTTCATTGTGCGTTATCCTTTCTCTGCTACTATTTCCTGGACTCATAAGCGGCACTATAAGCGGTTTCGTAATCCTCTTTGAAATCCGGGCCACGCTTGCGGTCTTTGTAGAAAAACGGTCTAGCGTGTCCAGCTTTTAGCATTTGTTCATTGAAAGACTTCTCGCCAAACGGGGCTACTTCTGCTAATAAACGCCCGTACTTGTCGTAAAGGTCTCTGTAGTAGAAAAGCTGGGCCAGTTCTACCGTGGCAAGACTGCCAGTTTCCAAAGGCACTAATTGTCCTTTTAATAGCTTTTCCAAGTGTTTTTTTGCCTTTATCCCTGCGGGGCTTGGCTTGCCGTCCCTGGTCTTCATTTCCGGGGAATCAATGCCCACTAACCGGACACGATATGTCCCCCCGTTGGTTCCCTCAATCTCTATGGTGTCGCCGTCAATTACTCGCTTTACGTTGCACATCCAAGGCAACGGGTGTCCGGTTCTGTACTGTATTTCAAGGTGCTTGTAGTCGTTTGAATCGTCGTCCCTTAACTTGATACACGAGAGCCAATAGGCCATTAGTAAAGACATGCTTCTATTGACTGGCTTCGAGTACACCTTTTCTATACCGGCTATTATTTCCAGTGGGCCTGCTTCTCCATGATTTAAGTGGTGAAAAAGATTTTTGTGACAGGTAGTAAATACCCCGCTGGCGCCTTCCTTCCCGGCGACAAGTCCAGCGATAAGCCCTGCCCTAAATATATGTTCCTGTTCGGGGTTGTCTTTTGCCGCCTCAAAATATCTATAGCCAGGGCTAGTTTCTCCAAAGGCCAGGGCCATAATCCAAAAAACCAGCAATGCAACTATTAGCGTTTTCATGGGTTTGAATCCCCTTTATAGTTCGTTCGCATACGCAACAACACACAACAACATATTATTTTATATGAAACATGGCTGTCAATCGGTGTATCCGGGCGTGGGGCGGGGCGTTCTCTATGCAGATAGAAAAGGTGACAGATAAAATAATCAGTGCCGTTAAAGCAATAAGAAACCAAATAAAAAGCCTGTCCGTGCTATTTAAGGGCCGTTTATAGGGTTTGTATTCGTCAAGGTCAATCATTGATAATTACTCCCATTCATAAACTGATAAGGCGGTATCATAGAGGCCCACGCTTTCCCCTGTGTGCTTATTTACTCCGGCATACTCTAGGCTCGAATCCTCATAGCGTTTAAATTTGTAAACAGCGTCATTCATTAACCCGTTATTAAACACATTGAGGCTCACAAGCAATTCAAAATCTCTAACAGTAAGGCCGGTGACTTTCTTAAATAGTCCGGGGTCTAGCTGGGTGATTACGTCCTTTACTACTTGCTCCCGGAAGTCTGTTAGATACATAAAAACCGGAATCCGGGTAGCAAACTTTATTAGCTTGTCCTGTATCTTTTTCCGTAGGCTTTTATATTCCTTTTCTTCTTTGTCCAATTCCTTTTTTTCTTTCCGGGGTAAGTCTTCCCCGTTGGTTTCTTTTTTTACTTTTGCCACGGCTTCAGACTTGTTAATGATTGTTTCTATGTCCTGGTTAATGTTTCGGAATCCCTCAATATTCATTAAGGCGGCCATAGCCTCTTGATTAGCCATTAACCGGGCAAGGGTTCCATTGTCCACATTGACCAGTAAGGCACTTTCCCAACGCCTTGATAATAGCGTGGCCGTGGTTCCGCTCATGGCAATATCGAGTACACCAACGGCGTTTATTTCCTTCATACTGCTACCGTCATACGCAAGTATGGGAAGGAAGTTTATAAAATCGGCTACCTTTTCCTCTGGGCTGGTTTCGTTGACATTAAGGCGACAACTGTATTCTGCAACCTGGCTTAATGCTCTATTGGGGGCAAAGTCGAATACATAACACTCCCGCTTTAATATCTCTGTCTTATTCGGGCTATCGCTTTCCGGGTTGTCTATAGTCCAGGGTGTTTGTACTCTAAACGCCGCCTGAAAATAAGTCTCCGGGCTTTGAGAGTTTCGCAATATGAAGATACCGGCCCAGGGCTTAACAGATACGCCGGTGGTTAGTTTGCCACACGATAGCGTAATAGTCTTTGTTTTTAGTGGGTTATCCATTGCCTCTTTTACGGGATACAAGGCATTAACGCCCATACCGGCACTATTCCCGGCGGCAACTATCACTTTGTAATCATGGTAAAAGGTGTTTTGTCTCTGTGCTAGTAGGTTGTGCATTGCCCAGCATGAAGCCACGGAAGGCAAAAACCAAAACGAATGATTGAGTACCCGCAATAGTCTAGCGTCTGAGAATGGCATAGGTGGCCGGTCTGCCCCTAACTTGAGATTGTCTATCAATGTTTCCAGGTTTGCCCCCCGGATTAAATCTAACCATTTCTGTACCTCGTCCTCATATCGGAAACGGGCTTGTTCTTTCTCTCCGGACGCTGAGAAAAATACGTTTAAATCAAACTCGTTATACTCCCCCTGTTTGGCAATATCCTGTATTGTGGCCGGTAATTGGTAAGTCATTAACACCATACGGGGCAATGCTTCATAGGGGTTATTGCTTCCAGGCCATGCGGCCTTTGCCCGTTGTTCGTCTGAATATGTCCAATTAAATATTTGTTCCTCTATAAATTCGCCTGTATTTATGGCCCTGAACGGTGTTCCGGAAAGATATAAAAAATAATCCGTGGTAATAGGTAGGGCGTTTTCGTCAAAGTATTCTATTCCTTCGCCTTGCTCGCTCGCTATTTCTTCTTTGGCTTCGGCTTCAAATAAATCCTTTGCGTTTTCACGCCATGCCCCAAAGTGGTATTCGTCAAAAATGACACAATTCCAGTGCTTTAGGTGTACCCATTCATTCTTTGTTTTTATCCCGCCGGTAGTCGTGTTTTTGCCTAGATAGTCCTGGAATGAACCAAAGCATACAAAGGGGCGGGTATTGTCTATATCCTCAATCCCCAGGCCGTCCCGTGATACGAATTGCCACCCTTCAAAATCTATATGCGCTTTTATATCGTCTTCCCATGCGCTTTGTACGGCGGGTTTAAAGGTCAACACTAAAACCTTTTTCCATCCCATCTTTTTAGCCAACTGGTAGGCGGCAAATGTTTTTCCAAACCTCATTTTTGCGTTCCAAAGAAAATGGGGGGTCTTGTCCGGGTTATCCTCTTTAAAGGCCGTGAAGTAATCGGCGGTACGCTCTACCGCTTCCACTTGCTCCGGACGCATGGAAAAATCCAGGGTTCTATCCTCTATGTTTTCCGTGCCTGTCTTTAGGGCAATAACGGCCCTCTGAACATCTTTTACTGAACACTGAAACCATTCACCATTTGGGTTAACAATCCCGTGACGCTTCAAGTATCGGTGTATTGCGTGGTCGTCAAAGATTGACCCGTCATTTCTAATTGCCGGGATCTCTAACACTATGCGATAGGGAAGCGCCCCAGGTCTTAACGTGGGGTATTGTTGGGCCACTCGATCCCCGGCGTTATGGTTGGTAAACCCTACTTTGAGTAGGCCGGTATATTGGGGGTGTGTATCCTCATAGGCATAAATTGTCGGGCTTAAATCTGGGCGTTGAGGGAAAAAGTCTTTAGTCATGGGCTTAATCCATTGGCCTAATCATTGAATCAATAAAGGCTATTTCATCCGGGGTTATGCCGTACTTCCGATATAGTTTTTCATCTGTCCAGGCTTCGCTAAAATCCTGCATAGGGACAAAGGAATAAACGCCCCTGGGTGCGTCCTGGCTATTCTTAATAAGCAAAACAAGAAATCTTAAAAATCGTGTGTGCAAATAACTAATAACATTTTGGGCGGTTTGCTCTGAATCAAAGGGGCCAACGCCTATATAGGTTTCGGTACAACAACTTCCCGGCTCTGAGTATATTGGCTTCCCTAAAATTGTGTGAGGAAAAGAATCGCTACCACTTCCGGCCCGTGGTACTAAAACCTTGTGACGCATTGCCAAATCGTGATTGATTATTTCCCCAGGGGAAACATACCCAACACCGCCACGCTGATATAGTTTTAGGCAGTTATCAAATGGCCGCTTTTTTCCATTTACAAAGGTTCTAAGTCCAAACGGTTTTTGTGAAGTAACAAGGTCTTTAAATGACGGCTCTTTTTTCCCCCGGATTTTCCGCAATATTCCTATAGCTTCGTTGTATCTTATGAAAGTATCCGTGTCCGGCTCTAACAAAGGCCGCTCAACACTCGAAACTAAACCGCCCTTACTGTATGAGGATACTTTGCATAGTTCGGCTTGTTTCCCATTACGCAAGAAATAGCAAATACCGCCCTTAATCTGAACGCCTGGGAAAAGGTCTGTAGCGTCTGGAAAGTCGTGTATCTCACATATATTTTTATCGGCTAACATTTTGCCCCTGAAACCGTCTAAGCCACGGCCACCGGAAAACCAACGTGACGGAATAATCATAGTCAAATAGCGGGGGTTAAACTTTTTAGCCTGTTCAACAAATAGGTGATAGATAGGCACAGCACTATTATTAAATCCACCGTCACTTAATTGGTAGGGTGGATTACCCACAATAACGTCAAATTGCATATTGAAAACCTCCTTTATATTTTCCATGTGAATGAATTTATAAGCGTGTCCCTCAAAGCCTTCGCCCCTGTCATAAACGCTTTTACTTGCCCCACAAAATGAACACTTGCCCCCTAGCCAGGTGTGGCCGGTATCCTCAAACAAAATATTGCCCTGGTTGGTATCAAACACCGTGCATATTGAATATTTGCCGTTTGCTGTCTTTGAGCAATACACAGACCGCCGGGAGAGTAACGCCGTTAATTCGGTGATAGCCAATCCAAACAACTGATTTTTACAAATGTGGTTTACTCGCTCCTGGGTGTCTGGTATCTCCATTTCAAGGCCAATCATTAAACGCTTGGCAATCTCTCGTAGGAATACCCCGGATTTACAAACAGGGTCCAAGAACGTGGCCGCCTTATCGCTCCATATCTCCGGAGGCAATAAATCCAACATAGAGTTAGCAACTTTTGGGGGCGTGAATACCTCGTCATTGCTTAGATTAGCAATACATGAAAGCACGTCCGGATTATAACTATTCTGGTTTAGCATGGGCCACCTTCATAAATTCAACGGGTGCATATTCTTCCGCCGGCAAAGGTTCAGAATTATTCCCGCCATTCCCTGAAAATAAAGGCGTACCGGCTATTTTCCTGTGTTCCAATAGTTCGCTGAAAACAAAATCATGGCGTTTTATCTTATGCCCTGGCATTGTTTTCCACTCTGAAAAAACAATGGGCATGGGGGGCGTTTCTGTGGTGGTGAGGGCCAAGGTATCACCGCAAACAACATTTGCGCTTATAACGTGTTTTATAGCGGCCCGGTAATCGTTGCTAGTGTCACCGGGAAACAGTAGCGAGTAAACAGTATCAAAGATATTGAAAAGTCTTTCCCTGCACGTTGAAACGTTGTCCGGAAGTAGATCAATCCCGTAAATGTTTGAAACGGCTATAAACGAGTGCCATTCAAAATTGAGCTGGTTTTTTTTATACCTACGCTGCACTACTTTCAACTTCCGGGCCAATACCTCAGTGAGAAAGTTTCCAGTACCACAAGCGGGGTCAAGAAAGCGTGACGCTATGCGGTTAGTCTCTGACCTTACCAAATTAAGCATGGCCCTAACTTCACGGGGGGCCGTGAATACTTCGCCGTGGTCTATCACCCGCCGCTTGCTCTTTATCTGATTTTCCGCAGCTAAAAGCGTTTTCATGCCGTCCCAATCTTTACGCATAAGAGCAGATTATTTAATCGCTTTGACTATCGTTATACCTTAATGGAAAAGAATAATTCAAATACACGTTTACGAAATTTTACGCGGATATGAAGTGTTTACGCAACAATACACCGGGATATGCTTTATAAAATGGACACAAATAAAAAGGCTAAAATACTACGGCGCATAGGGTTATCCATTAGGCGGGAAAGAAAGAAACAAGGGCTAACACTTGAGGTATTGAGTTTTCAAGCGGGGTTAAATGATAAACACCTTTGGAAAATAGAAAATGGCTGGGTAGAGTTACGGGCAATTACGCTTATAAGAATATTTTACACCCTGGACCTGGATATGGATACCACGCTAAAACGGATATGGAAAGACTACGCAAAGCAGGCGTAACAAGGTATACACGCCATAAAGGGCCAACACACGGCCACGCCTTAAACACAGTAAACATTGTTTACTAACTGTATAGCCTATCCCCTGGAATACCACTTAACTAGCCCCTGGGGTTGTCGGTTGTAGGTGGTGGGGAGTTATTGAGCAATTAACCAAACACGTTTTTATGCCGTGGCTTTGTTTTAAAGGCATTGGGTCCACAATACAGATAGACTTATCGTACATAAAACACGCTTTACATTGGCGCTTATTATCTCTGCCCCCTGGATTCCCTAACTGCCCCCTGGATTCCCTAACTACCCCCTGGACACTCCCACCCTATAGGCTGTTTTCGCTGGCTCAAACATCCAAAGCATGAACACCACCCCATTGTATTTAATCGCCCCCCGGTGGTGGGTCTTATTTCTCCGGGATTCCAGGGGGTAGTGTAAGGGCCACGAATTGCCGGTATTAAAAATTCCAGGGGAAGGGGGTTCATGCTTAGAAACACAACCGCTTAATGATCGAACAATAAAAAAAGTATAAAATCCCTGAAATGTGGGAATAAGATTAGTGGTTAATTTTTGTCTGAGCGTATAAAAGGCGGTGCAAAATGTTACATTACCATACCACAAACCCATCACCACAAACCCATCACAGATATTTACAGCGAAATAATATCTAATATCTGCCAATGGTTCAAACACCAAAATTATTTGTGCCTGTTTGGGATTCATGCGAGGATAAATTATGAAGGTGCTTCTGGTTGGTGTTGTTCCCGGTGTGGTCAT
>CAZGNU010000046.1:0-12952 GCA_964527325.1 uncultured Candidatus Peribacteria bacterium
TCTTTCCAGGGTCGTTTCTTAATATTTCTCGTGCAGAGTAACAGTTTCCAATATCGATCATCATACGATTTTACATGCCATCTACATACCCAATTAAGTTTTATAGTTCCATCTAATGTAAATTCCCTTCGTCGTTTTCGGATTCTTTTAAATTCGTAAAACTTGGTCAGCATACTATACTTATCATATCCATTGGCCCACCAAATTTCATATTTCTCTCCGTCCAATTCGGATCTCCATCCCCGATATTCAACCGTGTCTCTACCAACTTCAATTTCGGTATCCATTTCGTTGTCACCTTAGATTGTTATTTCACATACCCCACACACTTACGACAGATAAAGCCTACCTTCTTCCTTACACCATCTATCCTGATGAACCAAGACACCATAGAACGCCCACAGGACTCACACCGGGGGTTCATAGTAGCCCTCTCTTTTTCATATTGTACTCAATATATTCATCTATGTGCCTAGTAACCTTCCCTCCCTTACCTATCCACCTATACAGGTACTCCCTGAGCTCTCTAAGCGTTCTCTCGTACAATATACAGCGTTCACAGTGGTCCCCTGTATGTTTTGGTCCACTATTCATGGTGTGTCGTCTCCTTCTTTTTGGTCCTGAACGGAACGTGGTCCTTTCAGTACGGTAATATTCAAACGTATTCCCCCTTGGAGGAACAATAAACATCGTCCTTGATAGGTCTAAAGGTATGGCCGCACCCTTCACACCAAACGTGTTTCTCATCCACCTGTAAAAGCTCAGTATCACAGTATGGACACTTATCCATCTTCCCCCTCCTCCTCCTCACATAAGGGACAAGAGTCCCAATAATGAAGCCTATGATGGACGCAGTACCTCATTCTACCCACACCCTCCTACACTCAAGACACTGACATAAACATCCAACTGTCGTTTCCCAGTCTATCAACGGATGTGATTGTATCACGGTCATGACCCCAATTCCTTCACTATCACACTCTGGACATCGTTTCATTTTCTACCTCCTGTCTCATCCTACGAATCGTGTCTATCTGATCGAGGGCCTCTGCACGGTCCCGTAAGTGTTCGTCTAGGTCCATACTACGAGCCTTAAGTACTATCTCCACCCGGTCACTAGCTTTCCCTATGCTCCCCGTTATCTTGTACTCGTAGGCCCACCTGTCAGTTATTATCGGTTGGCTCATATCATTCCTCCTTCAATGCTATTAATTCCTGATCTAATGCGTCTACCAAGTCCATTGCTAAGGCTCTTGTTTCAAATCCTAAATGCAAATATAAATATTCTACCATCCAGGCGTTTGTCTCTCGTATGGACTCGATAATGGTTATTTCGTGTTGCCTATCGTCCTCCTCCATATGTTTCAACATCTCATCATCAGAGATCGTCTATACGCCCCCTATGGAGTACCTTCCTGGACTTCTCAAAGTCCCTCTCACCGTTCCACCTTGCACCAATACGCTTAGCCTCATGGTTGAATGTATCGAAGGTTCCACGGTCCACCTTCCCAGGCAAGCGAATGTTGAACCTATCACCATCAGGTTCTACGATCACAGGCATACTGAACTGCTTCATGATCAATATGATGTCGGGATCCTCTCGCTTGGGCTCTGCTTGGGGTTGCTCAATACTATAAGGGATGTCTCCCTCTACTTCTCCAATCACTTGTTTCATTCTGTCTATTATCTGTCTTAGGGTTCCTTCAAAGCTTATCTTCATGGTTGTTTCACCTTCCTTTTGTTGTTTACCGTCCCGTGAAACGGTGTCTTAACCTTGCTGTGGCAGCTAGGGCAGGTTGCATACCAATAACTGCCCTTGTACTCCCACTCATGCCCACAATTATGACACTTCATTTGTTCACCTCTAAAATTGGTTTCACCTCATCAGAATCCATACAAGGCCAATTCCATCTTGTTCCTGAGCCTCGTGAAAGATGCCTTGAACTCGGGGTCCTGGGGTTCGCCATAAGCGTTCGGTATTATGTCCATCATTTGGCGATATTGTGCCAGCGCTATGAATATCTTGGCTATCTCTCTCTGTGTTAATTCTATCTTCCTCGTTTGCTTTTTTGTTGCCATATTCTTCACCTATACACCCCTATAAGAAGTAGTAGTATAAGTAACCTCCTGCTAAGTAGTAAAGGGACTTTTAACAAATGTTATTAACATTTCGCCCAAATGTTATTAACTTTAGACTAGTCTAAAACTATTTTGAAAATACACTTGAAAACCTTTATTAACTATCAGCGTTTTTTTATTTTGGAACCCTCTCAGGGGCAGGACGAGTTACTAGGGGGAGTGAGGAGTTAGCACCCCACCCCACCAGGGTGAACAAGGGGGGATTGAAGAGGGGTTAACTAGGTGCTAACGACGAACGTGGGAGGGGGGAATATATTATAACAAATAGAATTACCTTCTGAGATCCATTGGAATTGAAAATGAAAATGTTTTAGTAAATTGCCCATGTGTGTGTGTTGGACCCCCAATATAAGTATTAATAGTCTTTAATACTTATATTGAGTTTGTTATTTCATCTAATTGGTAGTCATTCCAAGGCCCCACCCCTTACAAATCGGGAACTTTTATCGGATAGAAATAAATAGTATTACGGATTATTGATAATCTGGATGTCCGAACAAGCCCCTGCCGAGTACCCTGAGGTAACCATAGTTATCCCCATCTACATCACTGACAATCTCAATGAACGTTTAAGGTGGTTGCAAACAGCAGTAGAGTCAGCAGCCAAGCAGCGTTATCCCAATTTTCGTATTGAACTTTGGAACGATGGCAGCCCATCCCCTCGTGTGATGCAAACTATCAAACGCTTAGCTAGGCGGTTCCACTGTGATGCATTTGAGTGTACTCGGGAGGGGCATAACACGGCAGGGTGGATAATGAACACTACCCTTGATCACTGTGAAACCCCCTTTGTATTTTGGATGGGATGTGATGACGAGCTCCACCTGGGGTACTTGATGGCTTGTATGATGGCTTGGTACACTAGAGCCCACGAGGAAGGGATAAAGGCCCTAGGTGCAACCACAAATTGCATCAAGGAAACCAGGGTCAATGGAGAGGTATTCCGACAAGAGTTTCCGATGGCTTCCTCTCCAGTGTACCCGGTCGATCTCATCCGGCAATACAAGTATGATGAGAAAATATCACATGGGATCGATGGAGGCTTCCAAAAGCATTTCATTGATCAGGGGTACACCTTCCTCAAGGTGGAAATGCCTATGTACCTTTATCGTTTCCACGAGGACCAGTTAAGCAGGGGCATACATTACGATCAGGATGTGAAGGATCTAGAAGAATTGAGCCCTGAATTGGGTATGACATTGATAAAGGACATTCAAGACACTAAAAAACAGGTGATGAACCGTGACAGTAGACGAAAAAAAAATAGATGAAGCCATGAGCAAACTGCCAGCCCCCTTAAGGGCTTTGATGCCCAAGGGAGTGATCGAAGGTGTAGCCAAAGGAGCAATTGAGCAAGCCCGGAAGATGAAAGAGGACCAGGAACTTTTGATGTTAGCCATAGAGAACCTTGACCAGAGAGTAACCGTTCTTGAACGGAAGATGGAGGGTTTGGAAAATGCCGAGGCGTAGCTACCATTATGTGAAGTGTATCAAGTGTGATGATCACTACATCTATACCAAGGCTCGGAAGCTAGCAACCTGCGACAAGTGTGGGACCCGTATAACCGTGTCCAAAAAGCGTATGATAAGCCCCAAGGACATCTCCAAGCACAGGGGACCCCCAGCGCAGGAATCTTCCCAGTCCCCCCCGGAACGTCCTACTGATTTTTGGGGGATGATCAAGTCCCAGAGGGACCAAGATAAGGACATCTTAACGACGGTTAAGGAGATGGGACAGGCAGAGACGGAGGACGAGGAAGGGGGGGAGGGTGAAAGTAAAATAGATGAGGAGGAGTATCTAGGAGAATCCCCTTTGACCATGACTGAGACACAGCACCTAATAGGTGAGCTTATCACGGTGGTAATGACACAGATAACCTACCTCATGGACCCTGAGAACAATGATGAGGTAAGCAGCGAACAGAAAATATCACTACTGTCCAAGGCTGCGATCCTGTGCCTCAACGTTCAGATAGACGAACCAGATGGAGAGCCCATGAGAGTAAGCCCCATCATGCTGCTTGTTGGAATCTCCATAGTGTGTTTCCTCCCTCAGATATGGAATGGATTAAAGGGTTCGAGCTTATGGGATAAGATACCCTTTTTCTCCAAGACAGGTGATAAGGATGCCGCACCCCCACTTGAGGAAGTATCCTCTAACCGTTAAGTCCTTTCACCATGACCCTCAATCGTCCATATTCATATCGGATCAAGCGTATATTGATGATTGTAGGAGAGTGAGGATAGGGGCCTATAGTTGTATTTGTGAAGGGGTTAGGATACATGGTCACTTTCATTGGATGAACCTTGAAACACAGATGACCGCTTATGATTTTGGGACCCCAGAGGAAGTGGTACGACCAGCTTCATGTTTGACGATTAGTCACCACGTATGGATATGTGAGGGAGTGACAATACTACCCCAGGTGACGTACATAGCTCCCCATGTAGTGATAGGGGCTAGAGCAGTAGTTACTAGGAACCTTGTAGAAGAATGGGGTATGTATGCTGGAAGCCCAGCTAGACTAATAAAGAGGCATAAGTATGACTGAGAGACTGATAGTAGTAGGTAGGGCCGGGAGCGGTAAGTCTTATCTGTTGGACACCATGATGGCAGTACGATCATGGGATTATACTGTATTCGTGGATACACAGGATGCTTACCCCGGTAGGTCGGTCCCTGCGGAGGAGTTCAACATTCAACGTTTGAAGGACGAGAAGAACATATTTATCAAGGTCAATCGAGAGTTTGATATGGAGAAGTGGTATTTTGAGTTCTTTGATACTATCAAGAAGGAGCGATCTACAGGTTGGACAAACGATGTTATGCTTGTGGTCGAGGAGACAGGGTCATGGGTTCATCACCACTCTGCCAATAGTGCTTTTTTCAAAGAGCTTATGCTACGATCTCGCCGTTATCACTCCTGTGCCTGTGTATTCCACCATATCCGGCAGGTCCCACCAGTCGAGGCAGCTAGCGCAACTAAATGGGTGGTCTTTAGTCTAGCATGGAATAAGAAGGATGTTGAGTATGTCCGTGAGCATATGCCGGAGCTTGAGGAATATATCGAGGAGATACAGAAACCTGAGAACAAACATCATTTCGTTGTATTCGATGTCCCCTCTAGACAATGCCACATGATGACCCCTGTAGGTGCTGAACCAGTCACCCCGAAGGAACCAGAGCATAAGGAAGAGGAAACAGTGGAAGATATTGATAATTCTGAAGAAGATATAGATAAGGAATAAATATATATATTATAACAATATATGTACTATTACCCCTGCGAGATAGCCACAGCGCATGACGCAGGGGTAGGCTTCTCGTAGGGCTTACAACCTTATGAGATGATAACATGGAAAGTCCAAAAAAGGCGTTAGGAATGTCAGGCGGTTCACTTCTGGCTTTTGGTGGTGGCGTGTATCTGGGATACCAGTCACCCGGTATTGAGAAGATCGAGGCATGGGCGGGAAACAAGGGATGGGGAATGACTGGCCTCGGTGTTGCATATTTCGCACTAGCCATAGGCGTGTACTACCTGAAAAAATATGTTGGGATTGGGGGTACAGGCGTCGTAGACCTTATCTTCAATTTCCTGATAGGCTTCCTTGTCGGTCTTGGGGCCGGAGTATTCCGGCCGGGAGAGTGATTTAGATGAAGCTGGACAATGATAACATTGAGGTTATCGACAAGTGGAGAAAGGTCTATCACAACAAGGATACCATCCAGACCCAGACCCAGCTTACGATAACTCAGAACACTAAATCGCAGCCCTTGAGGTTCAACGTGATCACGGGGCATCCTCTCTGCGCCATAGAGATGAAGATAAGGTGTACGGCAGAAAGTGTTTCCAGTGCTACGTTTATGCTGGAATCTCTGCTTGAAGCTGCGCTTAGTGAGCTCGTCATAGAATCCGTTGAGGGTGTTGAGTGGTACGCACTCAGGGGTACGGGAGCGATAGAAGCCTTCAAGGGTTTCATTTGCGATTGGAACAGCGCCCTTTTCACAGGTACTACAATGGTTGTTGCAGCTAATGCTACTTCCCAGGTACTTGAACAAGTGGTTAAGATACCCATCTTCCTTGATCAAGATCACTATGGTCAGCATAGGCTTTATGTGGTGGGCAACACGGATTTCACCACTGACATAGCGGAGATTGACAACGTGACCATTGACTTCACGTTCAAGTACACCCCGGACCATGATGCTCGCCCCTGGAACCTCATCTACCAGGATCTAGCTGACAACCTCAACAAGACAGGTACGATCAACATCAACACCTATCTTCCCCAGGAGGAGGTAGTTCTGTCTTATTGGGTGTGTGCTCATGCTGCTCATGATTGGTATAAAACGTATCAGTCGGACGGATACATACCTTTCGATGCCAACGATGCCACCATTCAGAGGTTGCTTTGGAGGTCCTCATTCCAGGAATGGATAGAGGAGGACTACAGCATCACGGAGCAGGCTAGTGAGTTCCTGAGACAGTACGAGACGTTTATATCTCGTGCGTATCTCTCGGCAACAGCAGGGAACGTGAGCAAGGCTCAGGGCATCCTCCCAGGGGCCATGATGAGGTTCGTTCACGAGACTTACCACGATGGCCGATACAGTGGTTTCCTTTATGGCCCCTCCAGCACACAGCAGTTCCTTATGAGGACGGCAGTGTCACAGGCGGGAGCCCTACTTGTGACTATCACCACAGTCGATGATTATCCGATGGCGGGACATGAGAGCGCATATGCGCCCACTGGACCCAACACTACGATGGCAGAGGTAACCCCTGCCAAGACGATCAAGACTGAGAGGAAGATAGTCAATAATACTCTGACCCGTTCAGGACCAGCCAACACCAGGCGCAAGGTTCTAGGACGGAGACGACTCTAAATCCTTGGTTGTTTCATCCCTGGGGCCTCTTATCCACTGCACCGACAAAGGGGTCCCTTAACCTTTCCCTTTCACTAGGATAAAGGAGCGGTGAGAATGGTAGTGACCAAGGAATCGAGGATTGACAGGACTTACCGGGAGTGGTTCGGAGACAATGAGGAGAACATTGCTACTTATCGAAAGTGGGTGAAGAACGGCAAGTTTCATATGTACGACTTCGCCAGACGTTTTGTTAAGATGTTTGGTGACCTTGATATTTTTTCAGGTGTTACTGAGTGGGTTTGGAGTAAACCTTCTGAGGTATGGGCGGCCAGGATAGAAGGTTCCTTGTATGAGATGCTAGACAAGGGAGAGGGAACCAAGGTTGTGACCATTACCAACCCTTATTATGAATCAATTTTAGTGGTTCAACAGTGGTTAGAGGGTTTCGCCGTTGATGTCGATGGTGACGAACCGATAAGTGATGATTCCGATTACAGGAAAACCATTATCATAGGTCCCCGTCAAACGTTTGTATTTGATCAAGGTATGTTGGCTAATGGTGGCGTACTTGTTCCCTATATCCTGTCCCTCAACGGTGGGTATAGTGAGATTCCCAAGACGTACTATGATGACCTTGACCAATACCCACAGTGGAAAGCGTACTTCAAGGAGACGGATCTCAAGGTAGAGAAATTAGATGAATGGACCCCTTCAATGGATTTCTGGGTCACAGGTGGGGAAGTACCTCTTTATTCTGCCACAGATGGCAAGGTTATAGAGTCACAGTATGATGAATACACAGAGAAGTACGGGGACTTCATACCAACGGCAGAAACCCCACCCCCACCCCCTCCACCCCCACCGGAGGAGGAAACCGATTATACCATGTGGGTAATCATCGGTATTATGATTGTTGTTACTATTATTATCTATTTCACTATGGTTAAGAAGAGGAGTCCTACAGATGGCTGATAACACGGAGAGTTGGATTGAGAAGTTAGGCAATGAAAACCCTATGATGCTGCTCATACTAGGGGCAGCGATAGGCGCAGGTATATTCTTCCTGATCACTAAGTTCATGGTGAAGAAGTGACCACGATTATGAGAGGCACAGGAGGACGAATAAGCGTCCTCAGGAGCAAGGCAGCCCCCAAGCCCACTAGATCCCCTGCAGGCTCTAAGAGGATAGCTAAGGCCCCTATACGGCAGCAGATAGGCGGTTATAGGTCTATGGCCCTTAAGCGTGCCTCTACAGCCAAACCCATGCAAGCCAAGTACATAAAGACCAAGCTGGCAGCCAGTAAGCGAGCCCAGGCCAAGGCAGCTAAGGCAGGTAAGGGTTCAGCCAAGTACAAGAAGAACTTACTCAGGGCCAAAAAGGAGGCTTACAAGGCCGCCACCAAGGGAGCTAGTAAGAAGTTCAAGGCTGCTTATGGAGTGCGTAAGGCGGGCCAGGGAGCCACCAAGACAGCCAGGTACTTGGGACCCGGCGGTATGGTTGCCCTGGGAGTGGGTACAGGTATAGCGGTGATAGGGTACAGGCTTTATAGTACAGTTGAGAATTGGGAACCAGGGGCAGTAATGGAGGCGGTAATGGATGACCCCATCATACTCATAGCAGTGTTCATGGTAATTGCCTTGATAGCATGGTACATACTAAGGAGGCGTAAGAGTGGTTGATCCAGTGACGATAGTGGCGGTAGTATCCGGTGTGGCTATAGTGGTGGGTACAGGGTGGAGCATATACGAGGCTAGGAAGGCTGCAGCACAGCAGAAACGGGAGTTATCCAAGGCTGAACGGTGGAGGCAACAGGACGTAGAAGCCAGTGAGAAAGCCACTAATATGAACCTCATCCTGGCACTAGTAGGAATTGGAATCTCGATACTTTCCATTTATTTGATGTACAGAGGGAGTGATAGTAATGCCTAATATCTATTTGTTTGAAGTGAATGACCCTGTACCAGAGGGTTATACCTTGGTTGATGTAGGTCCCTGGGAGGCTTATCTACTGCCACTGGCAGAGGATGAGCTAGACGCAGGTAGGAACTGTATCAAGCACAAGACCACAGCAGCAGGGATGTTCAACCTTTACAGTGGCATGGGTGAGATAGGCGGTGATTGGGAGATAGTGGAGGGCGAGCTAGTAGAGGACGAACCGGAACCCTCTAGGTGGATATATCAGCTTAAACTTCTCACTACGGCAGATGAACCTATCTCGGGCGTATCCTTTATCTTTTTCAGTAGGAAGGTCAAGAACCGTCATGGTACTTATCAGGTATTGACAAGTGATACTGGAGGGGCAGAGGTTAGGGAAACCCAAGACGATGGGGTATTGATCTTTGATTCCAGTGTAGACTATGGAACCATAGAGGCCAAGGTTACACATTATTCCTGGATAAGAGATGGAAGGTACAGCATCCCTAGGGTGACCATATTGAAGCCAGGAGCCCCCGTAGTGGTTAAGCTAAGGGTAGATGAGACTTACCAGTACAATGTTACCGTACTGGCCCCAGATGGGTCTCCCTACGCTAATAAGAAGTTTGGTACTAACTACAAGACCCCTTCCTATGACATCAACACCGATGGGGAAGGAAGGGCCATCATAAGTACTAAGGTGGACAGTATCAAGACCATAGCTCATACAGTGGAGTTAGACAAGGTGAACCAGCAGGACATAGTAATGCCTGTTATGACCCTCTACCCGGGTGAGAACACTATCAAACTCTATTATAAGGAGTTCGCAGAGGTAGAGAAGCCCAAACCTAAACCCATTCCAAAACCTACCACCGGGAAAGCAAATAATCTCATATTCTCCTCGGTGGTATTCGTCATATTCATCATAGTCATAGTATCTGCCCTTGGAGGTGGTAAGCGTGAATCGAAACCTAAGAACGCCAGTGAATGAGTACAGGTTCAACCAGAGTAACCCCGACAGTAATACGAACTGTCAGGCGATAAGTTGGACTAAGAAACATTGTAGGATAACTCTTATAGATACGGCCAATATGGCGACTACAGCTACCCTGAGGATAGGAGACAGTAGAGTATTTGGGAAGGTTATTTACAAGCATTTCCCGTTAGAAGGGATTGTGTTTGAGAACTTCTCTAACATCTATCACGGCCAGGAGATAAAGAGGGAGTTCTTCCTGGAGTTCGGTACAGGGGCCTCAGTCCATGTAGCCAATATATCAGTAGAGGAGTGGGATTAAATGCCATACGGAGGAGAACGAGTAGTACAGAGCCATTCCCGGCTATACAGGGAAAGGTCAAGACAGTTCAAAATAACAATACCTCCGGCTACTGCTACGGCAGGAGGAGGCAGCATACAGTTAGCCTTACTGATAGCCACCAACAGCCCTACACGGTGCATAGAGCTCGATAAGCTTGTTGTATGTAGTTCATTCACCTCTACAGGTGCAACGTCCCATATACCGCCTCAGAGCGCCATTATCAACGTTTACCAAACAGCAACTATCACAGCTAGTGGTAATACCCTCGGTGTAGTGAACATTGATAGAAGGAGTGCTACAACGGCCAGATGGGCCACGGCATGGTACAATGGCACTTACAGCTTCAATGCTGCTACCCTGCTAACAGGTGGACACTGTGCCTTTGGTAGTCCCTGGATATGTGACGATGGGTGGATAGTACCGGGTATTGCTGCTAAGTTTGGTAATGTGGTGATAGATGTGACTAACTACTCACCGTATGTCCAGTACATATCCATATCAGCACGGATCACGGAAGTATCTGATGATGAGATAACATACCAGCATCTAGACCCTAACCTATGAGGTGACACAACTCTGTCGAATCTTATGCCTATGAGGTTATATAGTATGACCCCGCCAAGTGAAGAAGTGGATATTAACTTTGCTGATTTCAAGGGCTTAGAGATAGACGATAAGCTAGATTATTTCTGTTCGCTGGTATCGCAGGTGGGGCGTTAATGGGCATAATACAGCTATTTGGTTGAAGGTTGTTTGGAGGTTAGAACATGGGATGTAGTAAACTAGTTAAGGTGAAAGCCCATACCCGCCGTAGACCCCATTGTAAGAAATCAAAGAAGAAACGATCACCTCCAAAGAAGAAGAAAAAAGGCAAATATGCTGATTGGCTAAAGAAGAAGCCAGGAAAGAAGAAGCCCACTAAGAAGAAAACAACTAGAACGGTGAGAACAACAACTAAAAAGAAAAAGACTTGGGGCCGAGATAAGAAGAAGTTCGTTAGACATATACGAGACTTAGGGGTTTTAAACCATCTCACCGCTGGTCATGTTTACGACAGATTTACTTTACAACATAGAGATGTGTGGGCGCATGATTGGGATACTCTCTATGGTTTAAGTGGTAGGGAGAAAGATGCTAAAATAAAGAAATGGTTAGGGGCGAGAGGGTACACCAATGGAGCCTTAGAAGAACACTACATGAGGGAACAAGAGGCTTTTATGAGAAAGAAGAGAAGGAAGAGGCGTTAGTCTTACACTTATTCAACCTCCCTCCAGTCAATATACTCCTTGTAATGTTTATCACACATAAGGACGGGAAATTCATTAAATAGATATACTATATGCTTAGCCTGTTCCTGGCAATTGTCCTTCTTGTTCATGCATATTGCATCATCGGATATTAGCCCTACTGGAGCTGGATTAATAAAAAGGTAAAAGATTCTTAGCACTCTACTTCCCTCCTGGCGATTATAATGAAGTCGTCCTCCTCACATCGTTTGTTCATCTCGGTTAGTGGGTGGATACTGTATATCTCTGTACCTTCCTTTTCCATGTTGTTTAATGTCCTTGCTAGGCTTTGGGGCTTACGGAAGGCAGTTATCCACTCATAGCGCTTCCTGGGGCCTATAGGGGCCTCTAACAGCCTCCTAACGACTTCTAGGGCTTCTAGTACCTCTATCTGCTCTAAATCCGTTCTCATCTCCTCTTCCTCTGTCATTTATACTGCACCTCGTTCACTATGCTTAACATATTGTCTAAATGCTTTCCAGTACCATTCCGCTTCCTTATCGGGCCTGTAATCCCCTTTCCTGGGATTGATTGCCCTATCATAGTCGTCCTCACAGGCCAGAAGGAACAGATCTATCACCTCGGTCCTATGATGCTCCAATAGGGCTTCTATGGCCTCTGGTTCAGTCATACATCCCTTTTCTATTGCTAATTGGACATCCAATATTGATTGTGATGTTCCTATCTTTCCCTCTATGACATCGAATATCTCGTGGAACAGTTGGGGGGGTATCGCGCCTCGTTCCATTGCATTTCTCATGCCCTGCGTTCCGGTCTTACTGCCCCTTGGTGCGGCTTCGTGACATTTGTCGCCGTTCTTGCACTTAGGTTGAGGTATCCATTCTATCAGATTCGTCCAGATGTCCGTCGGTTTCATGCGAATATCTCCATACTGGCAATAGGTCACGGTCTTTCGGTGTAACCTCCTCATCATTGGAAATGTTCTGAGATATGCCATCGGATTCTCAATGAACCAATATCGAGGGGAGATTGCCCGTATAAGGTCCAGGGTCTTATAGACCAACGCCAGCCCGATACAGGCCTTCACCGAATTGGGAACATGATCTGTATAGTTGGAGCTCCGTCCAGCCATCGAGAATGTCGTACAAGGAGGAGATGACCAGAGAACATCTATTTCTCCCAGGCCATATTCGCAGATATATTCTTTGTCGATCTTCAATATATCTGTGATGTGCATCGCGTTGAAATGAGGACTATTATCTATCGTGATAGTATTATGTCCTCTTTCCAAAGCCACATTCGAAAACGATTCCGTCCCACTGAATAACTCAAGCGTGTCCATATCACTACGATCCTGTTACGATCTAACTACGATCTTGTCATTTTACCTATTGTTATCGGACTATGCTCCACCACTATCAATATAGGTTCCATGAGTTTTAACACGTCCACACAGACCATATTC
>CAZGNU010000047.1:0-12672 GCA_964527325.1 uncultured Candidatus Peribacteria bacterium
CTCCTCCCATAGTTAATGACCAGAAATTTGATCAAAATTCATAAGGTTAAACAAAATTTAATAACATTTAATAAATCAAAAAAAACTATTAAAGCTAAAATTTGTGGCAAAAATATACATTATTATTATTGTTTGTCAATTTTTTTTAATAAAAAAAACAAACAACTCACTATAAATAGCAAAACTGTCTGTTTTATTTTTTAATTTTAATGGGGTGCCCGAAGGGGTTCGAACCCTCGACCTCCAGAGTCACAACCTGGCATTCTAACCAACTGAACTACGGGCACCATATATGGTTACTTTTAAAGAAATCTATAAAAGTAAAAGGATTATATGAAAAACGTGATGATTGTCAAAAGAAAAAGGTAAGATTTTTAAAAAATATTTTTATTTTTGAATATTGAAATTATATAAACGGTATTTCATTTAATTTTATATAGTATTCTAAACTTATATTTACTTTCAACTATTTCCCTAATACTTCAAAAATTTTGTTTTCATAAATAAGGAAATCTTTTTAATAATTGTATAGTGTTATTTATCTTTTCAATAACTTTTACTGCCATTTGGTAATTATCATCAGCAATATAAGAAAAAATAAAATCTAAATTTTCATCAGCTAATTCTTGAAACTCCAAATTAAGCATGATTTTTCATTTTAGAATTTATTTTATTATAAACTTTTCACCAAAATTTATTTTCAGAAATAGTTTTTCATTCATCTATGTTTTTTAATCACAATTTTATACTTTCTATTTCTTCAAAAGTATATCAAGCATCTTTTAATGATTGTAATTCTTCTTGAGTTATCATATTACTTTTTATAATAAATATTATTACAAAATATATAGTAATCAAATTTATTTTAAAATCAAAGAAAAATTAGCTTTTTACACACATTTATATTAGAATAATAGTAGATATAAAATTTTTAAAAAAAATGATGGATAAAAAACCAAATATTGAATTAAAAAATCTTGAGATTTATAAGCATATTGTAGACCATATGACAGAAAGCTTATGGATTTGAGATAGTGAAAATACTACAATCTATACAAATGATATTTTTTGTAAAATAACATGATATACTCTGGAAGAAATAATTTGAAAAAATTATTCAGATTTTTGGGATAAAAAAAGTAATGAAAAAATAAATAAAATTAATTCAGAAAAAAAAGTTTGAATAAATATAAAATATGAAGCAACCATAAAAGCAAAAAATTGAGAAAAAATTCCAGTACTATGTAGTTGAACACCAACTGAAAATGGATGAACAGTATTAATGATAAGTGATTTAAGAGAATTAATGTCATTAAAACAAGTAGAAAAAGATCTAACAAAACTAAATAAAACAAAAGATGAATTTATTTCAATAGTAGGTCATGAACTTAGAACACCATTAACCTCTATTAGATGATACCTTTCAATGATTTTAGAATGAGATATGTGAGAAATAAACCATGAAATGAGAAAAGCAATTGGTCATACTTATAACAGCTCTGTTAGATTAATAGAAATAGTAAATGATGTATTATCATTATGAAAAATTGAATCTTGAAAAATGGAATTTGTAATCAATGAATATACAGTAGAAAATATAATTAAATCTGTATATAAAGATATTCATCTAGAAATGGAAAACAAAAATATTGATTTTATAATAGATTTTGAAGAAAGCTTAAAAACAACAATAATAAAAACAGATAAAGACAAACTAAAACAAGTATTTTTAAATTTACTAAGTTATGCAATAAAATTTACTGAGTCTGGATGAAAAATAACTATAAAAATAAGTAAAAGTAAAACAAATTCAGAAGAAAAAGAACAAAATATTGAAAATAAAATAAGATTTGAAATAATAGATACATGAATTTGAATACCAAAAGATAAACTTCATATATTATTTAATAAATTCTCTCAAGTAGAATCTGCAATGCAAAGAGACAACACTTCATGACTATGATTATGACTAGCAATTTCAAAGAATTTTATTGAAGCATTATGATCAAAAATAAAAGTTAAATCTATTGAATGAAAATGAAGTGTATTTTATTTTGATTTGTAATAATCCATCCCTCCTTCGGAGTACTTCCTTTAATACTAAAGGAAGAAAATTGATTTTAGTATTATTTTATACCCCAAGGGCATTTCTTTCAGAACATTTTACTTAAAAATAAAACAAAAACATAAATAGTAAGGCTTCCTTTAGTATTAAAGGAAGCTGCCGATAGGCTGATGGATTACTTAAATTTGAAAAATACAAACAAATATGATAAAATTATATTAATAACAATTAAAAATATATTATGACAAAAAAACTACTAATAATCGAGGATGATAAAATTCTTAATGATATGTACGCTTTAAAATTTAAAAAAGAAGGTTTTATCGTTGAATCTGCTTATGATTGACTTGAATGACTATCAAGTGTTGCTTCTTTTAATCCTGATGCAATTCTTCTTGATATCATGATGCCAACTATGAATGGATTTGAAACACTTGAATCTATAAAAGCACAAACTTCTTCAAACTGTAAAATAATAATTTTTACAAATATTGTTGATAAAGACAAAATAAACAAAGCTATAGAGATGTGAGCTGATGATTATTTAATTAAAGCTGATACAACTCCTAGCGATGCTGTTGAAAAAGTTGAAAAATACATACAAGTAGTAAAAGATGATAAAACTCTTTATGTAGAACCAGGAATAAATCACTTTAAAATCAAAAATCCTGATGGAGGGAAAGATATTGAGGTTGATATTAATATCAAACTATAATATTTAAAGGGTAACCACAAGGGTTACCCCTACAAAAAATATAAAATAAAAACAAAAATATGACTACAGAAGAAATGAGTATTAGATTACTCTTAATTGTTGTTTTAGCATTTTTTATATGACTTGAAAGAGAAATAAGAAATCAACCTGCATGATTAAGAACGCATATATTAATCTGAATATGATCTACTCTGCTTATGATTATATCAATCATGATGCCAGAACTTTATCCTTCAAATGTATGAGATCCTTCAAGAATTGCTGCACAAGTAGTTTCATGAATTTGATTTATCTGAGCATGAGTAATAATGAAAATGTGATTTAGCACAAAAGGTTTAACTACTGCTGCTAATCTTTTGGTTTCTTCTGCAATCTGACTTTGTGTATGAACTTGAATGTATTTAATATCAATACTTGCTACCCTATTAATATTATTCAACCTAACAGTAATTGCTACAATCAAATCTAAATATGTAAAACAATTTCGTTACTGTAATATAAAAGTAGATATCAATAAAAACAAATTGTCTCTAAAAAAATTAGTTTCAGCAATAGATAAGTTACCTATTAAAATAATAAGTAAGGATATTAAAGAAAACGAAAAGCACATAACAATAAAAGTAATCAGTAAAGTAAAAAGTAATATAAATACTTACTTTATCCATGAACAACTAAGGAAATGTGACAATCTTGCGATTATATGAATATCTGAAAATATGGTTTAAAAAATCTCTCTTTTTTAAAGAGAGATTTTTTAAATTCTGTAAACAAACACTTCTTCCTTTCATTCATTATTGCATAAAATATCAATTGGTTTTTTATTCGGCATCCTAAAAGCATTTGAGATTACAAGTGTTCATTTTTTACAGTTTTCCCAAAGTTTTTTTTCAATTCATGGCATTAATACAGTAAATCAATATACATATACTACATCAAATGATGATAAATCCGCTTTTAAATAGTTTCATCTAATTATTTTTGATTTTGATCAAGTAAATAAGTTTATAATTTTTGCAATTAATACATTTGAAAAATCTATTTCATAACCCGTAGTTTTCATTCAAAATTGTTTTTCAAAAAACCTAAGCACTTTTCAGCTTCAACTTCATAAATCAACAAGTTTTTTTCATTTTAAATTATATTTTCATAAATACTTTTTCATTACTTCAAAATCAGAAGAAAATGTTCAAACTTGTGGAACCTTGTATCTAATTGAATTATAAACTGATAAAGAAAAAATTATAACAAGTATAAAAAATGCTATAATTAATATTAATTCAAATATATGTGTGAAATAGTTCATAAAATTTATTATAAATAAAATAGTTAAATTAACTATAAAAATTATTTTACAAAAGACAAAAAAATTATAAAATACTGTGAAATAATTTGTAATATTGAATATATGAAAGTAATATTTGTAACATGATGAACTGTTTCTGGATTAGGTAAATGAGTAACAACAGCAAGTATAGCAAAACTATTACAAAGTACCTGATTAAAAATATGAGTATTAAAAATGGATCCTTATTTACAAGTTGATGCTTGAACTATGAGTCCCTATGAACATTGAGAAGTATTTGTAACTGATGACGGTTGAGAAACTGATTTAGATTTATGAAATTATGAAAGATTTTTATGAACTCCTCTTACACAAAACAATAATACTACGACTTGAAAAGTTTATCAAAGTGTAATAAATAAAGAAAGAGCCTGAGAATATTTAGGAAAAACAGTACAAATTATTCCACACATCACAAATGAAATAAAAGATAGTATTACAAATATTGCTAGAGAAAATGATATAACTATTGTAGAAGTTTGAGGTACTGTTTGAGATATAGAAGCTTTACCATTTTTAGAAGCCATAAGACAATGTAAAAGAGATTTGTGAGCTAATAATGTATTTTATATACATTTAAGTTTGCTTTTAAAACTAGATTTTTCTGGTGAAATAAAAACTAAACCTATTCAACATACTATAATAAAATTAAGAGAGTATTGAATTCAACCTAATATGTTAGTTTGTAGAACTGATAGACCTTTATGAACAAAACTTATAGATAAAATTTCTATGTTTTGCGATATAGATAGTAACATGATTATCGAATGAAGAAATGTTTCTACTATATATGATGTCCCTGAAAAATTTAAAACACAAAATGCTGAACAACTTATACTAGATCATTTTTGATATAAAAATAAGAAATCAAATATAGATAATTGGAATGAGCTTGTTTCTAGAATAATTAATCCTAAAAAAGAAATAACTGTTTGAGTTATATGAAAATATGCAAATTTTGATGATACTTATAAATCAATAACTGAAAGCTTAATTCATGCTTGAGCAAAAGAAAACACAAAAGTAAATATTAATCTAATTGATTCAGAATTACTTGAAAATGAGTTTTATAATAATAAATTGCAAGACCTAAGAGATAAAGACCAGCTTGATGCAATACTTATCCCATGAGGTTTTTGAAGTAGATGAGTTGAATGAAAAATTCATGCTGCAACTTTTGCAAGAGAAAATAATATCCCATATTTATGAATATGTCTTGGTATGCAAGTAGCAGTGATAGAATATGCTAGAAATATATTAAAATTAAAAGATGCTAATTCTGCAGAGTTTAATGAAAAATCTAAACATAAAGTAATAGATATAATGGAATCTCAGAAAAAAATAAAGAAAAAAGGTGGTACTATGAGACTTTGAGCATATGAAGCTATTCTAAAAAAATGAAGTTTAGCTGAAAAATTATACTGCTCTAACAAAATCTCAGAAAGACACAGACACAGATTTGAAGTAAATCCAGAATATGTAAGCAAATTAAAAAAGTCATGACTAACAATATCATGAACTTCTCCAGACAAATCTCTAGTAGAATTTATTGAACTAGAGGATCACCCATATTTTATAGCTACACAATCTCATCCAGAGTTTAAATCAAGCTTAGAAAATCCTCATGTGTTGTTTGTTTGATTGATTGAGAGTGCTTTGAATTAATTAATCTAACTAAAAAAAAGATAAAAAATAAAAAAAATTGACTTTCATTATTTTTTACATATTATCCAACTTGCAAAAAATAGTATTAGTGACAGTATGCATATTGCTAATGTTTTATTAATACACAAAAAAAGGAGAAAAAAATGACACAAAAAGGAATTGGTGGTTTTGGAAGCAATGCCCCAAAAAAAGATTTTAGAGTATATAAAACTGGAAAATGGTGAAGTGGACCAAGAAATTATATTTGCCTGGATGGCAAACATTATCAAATTGACTGGGATACTAATAGATCTTGCATTGCTTCTATTAAAGAATTTGGTACATGCTGTAGTAATGAATGTACTAAAATAGGTAATATGGTAACAGACTTTATTGAAGAAGCAGTAATATATATCAAACAAGGAAGTCCATTGCCTTTCCGAGGATAATTAAAATCACTTGTTGTTTTATTATAAATAGACATAACCTAATGGTTAAGTCTATTTATTTTTTTAGTAAATTAACAAAAGCTTCACTTGGCAAATTAACCTTACCGAATTGTTTCATTTTCTTTTTTCACTTTTTTTGTTTTTCTAGAAGTTTTTTCTTTCTACTTATATCTCAACCATATAGTTTAGCTGTTACATCTTTTCTCATAGCTGAGAGAGTTTCTCTAGCTACTACACTTCATCAAACTGCAGCTTGAATTTTTATTGCAAATAATGCTCTTGGAACAGATTCTTTAAGATTTTTACAAATTTTTGTACCGATATAATGAGATTGATCTTTATGACAAATAAATGATAATGCATCAACTTTTTCATCAGCAATAAGTATTTCTAACTTTACTAAATCATCTTCTTTAAATTTTATAAATTCATAGTTCAGTGAAGCATAACCAGAGCTAAGTGATTTCATTTCATCATAAAAATCTCAGATAAGTTCATTCATTGGTAATTCATATGTAAGCATTACTCTATCTGAATCTATAAATTGTTGATTTTTAAATATTCATCTTCTGTCTTGGGACAATTGCATTAGGTTTCATACATATTCCTGTGGAGTAATTATTTCTATTTTTGCTATTGGTTCTTCTATATGTAAATACTTTTCTCTACTTGGTAAATCTTCTGGGTTAGAAACAAAAATTCTAGTGCATTTTTGCCCTTTTTCATCTTCAACTATTTTTCAATCAAACCTAGAGTATTCACTTATTTTATCTCACAATAATAATAATCTGTAAGTTACTTGTGGAGATGTCATTATTACATCCATATTGAACTCTCTAAACAATCTTTCTTTTACAATATCTAAATGCAATAATCATAAAAAACCACATCTATAACCATTTCAAAGTGCAGGAGAAACATCAGACTCAACTGCTAATGCTGAGTCATTTAATACTAATTTTTCCATTGCATCTTTAAGGGCTGGATATTCACTACTATCCATTGGAAAAATACCTGCATATATAAATGGAGTCACTTCTCAAAAACCATCAATTGCTTTAGCGTCTTCTGGTTTTGCTTTAGGTCATTCTATATTCTCAGGTTTCCAAACAGTATCCCCTACTTTTGCATCACGTATTGATTTTAGTCATGTTACTATATATCAAACAGATCAGTTTTCTATTTTTTTATCACTTGTATATCAAGGTGAAAAATACCCAACATCAAGTGCTTCAATTTTTTTATTTGTATTTAAAAAATGCAATGTATCTCATTTTTTTATTTCCCCTTGAAATACTTTTACATAACTCACAACTCATCTATATGCATCATATTGAGAATCAAAAACTAGTGCTTTTAGTTCATCATTTTCTGGATTTTTATCTGTATAAACTTTTGGAGAACTTATTCTATCAATTACAGCATCAAGTACGCTTTCAACATTTTCTCATGTTTTAGCTGAAATTCAAATTATCTCTGACTTATCACAACCAAGAAGATTTATTATTTCCTCAGCTACTTTATCAAAATCAGCAGCAGGTAAATCTATCTTATTAATTACAGGAATAATATCTAAATCGTTTTCAATTGCTAAATAAACATTACTTAGAGTCTGAGCCTCAATTCATTGAGTTGCATCTACAATTAATAAAGTTCACTCAACTGAAGCTAAACTTCTTGAAACCTCATACTGAAAATCAACATGGCCAGGAGTATCAATTATATTCATCTCTATACCCTTCCAATGCATTCTAACAGGCTGCAGTTTAATTGTAATTCATCTTTCTTGTTCAAGCTCCATTGTATCAAGCATTTGAGAATTTTTCATATCCCTTTCTTCTATAGTCCCTGTTATTTCAAGCATTCTATCAGCAAGAGTAGATTTCCCATGATCTATATGAGCTATAATACAAAAATTTCTAATATTTTTTAATTCCATTTTACTTTAATTGTTAATAATTTGCTGTATTTTATGTATAATTGTTAAAAAGTAAAAATATATTTGACTTTCTTTTATAAAAAATATATAATAAATTTACAAAAGGGTTTAAGTTTCAATCTTATAGTTGCAAAATCAGGTGAAATTCCTGTATTATAAGACTTAAATTACAAACATAGAGTGGTAGGAAGCCTCGTACTTTCTTAAACCTATGTTTTTTTATTGTCCCAAAAAGTTGAAACTAGTTTTAATTTTTTATCTTTTTTATTTGAAAATTCTAAGATGTGTACTCATATCAAATTTCATTTTGGAGTATATCATTTAAATTCATATGATATTTTTCATCAAACTTTTTTTATATTTGTAATATTTTCTTTTTTAACGATTTTCATCAATTCAATTCAAGAAAAAAAAGACATTTTTCTATGATTTTTATCTGAACTATTTCTACTATTAGTGAAATATAAATATTCATCAATAAAAACTGGTCTTTTATTTAATCATTTACAAAATATTTTCTTATTACATTGTAAAAATTCACTAATAATTTTTTCTAAAGCTTTTCATCTAAGATTTGATATTTCAGTTTTTAAGTTAATTATTTTCCAATTTTTAGCCATTCTATTCTCAATTTGTTAATAATTTGTTAAATCTGTCCGTATTTTAGGGAAAATTGTTAAAAAGTAAAGTATAAAAAAATCCTAAATTTTTTAGGATTTTAATCTTGATGATCAGATATTTCTACAACTATAAAATCATTTCATCTAAAATATCATATTGCTCTATATTTTTGATTTATTCTAAAAGAATAAACTCAAGTTCATTTTGGCTTTCTTAATTTGAAATCTAATTTTCATAAATATCAAATAAGTAATTTACCTTTATTATTTTTATATTGTTTTAATAAGTTTCTTTTTTCTAGATATTTTTCTATTCAGTCTTCTTCAAAAATATTTTCTATATTTATCATTAAATTATATATTGGTAAAACTAGAAATATTTTTATTTTTTGATAAATTTATTTTATCTATTAATCATTGAGAAACTTCTTTTTGTTCCATTTCTTTAAAATCAACTTCTGAGTAAAAAGTATCTAAAAAATCAACAACATTTATAAATGTATTTTTTTTAATTCAAATATCTTCTTTAAAAGTTATTGTTACCATAATTTTAGATTTAATATTAATATAATTTTATTTTATACATAAGTGTTAAAAAGTAAAGCTCAAAAAAAACATGCCATTTTTTTGACTAATAAGAGAAAATATACTAAAATATATATAGAAATAAATATAATAAAAAAATATGTCTGATTTAAATAAGACATCACCTGCACAAAACAAACTTAACGATATTATTAATGAACATAATTCTATTATTTTTGATGAGCAAAATTGGATAGGAAAAGATTTGCGGAAAATAGCTGAAGTAACCTATTCATATAATGATAATACTAATATAAATACAACTCTTTTTGTATCATGAGGGTGACTTGATTTAGAATTATATAAAAATTCATGAAAAAAAGAAAGAAAAAAATTATTACTAACAGCAAAAGATAATTTAATAGAATTATTAAATGAAAAAAAAGAACAAATTAAAAGTGCATTATGAGAATTAGAATTGATTGATCTAATGAATGGTGATTCAGTTAATATAAATATAAAAAGCATATTTATAAATTCATTAAATGAAAAAAGTGATTTTTTAGATTATTGTTTAAACGCAATACCTTTTGAAATCGAAAAAGCTTGATTTAAATTAAAATTAAGCAATAAAGAAGAAACTGATACTGAAAAAAAACAAGCACAATTAGACTCAAAATTATTTTGATGAGAAATTAAAAACAACTCAGAAGAAACAATGTTATCATATGAATATATTATTGAAAAATACAATACAAATAAAAATAAACTAAACTCTAGACAACAAGAAAGATTTGAATGATATTTAGAAAGAATTGTTTCTTTTTTACCTGAATGATATAAATACAAAGAAAAAGAAAAACCAAAACTTATTTCATGAGATTTTCTAGAATATGATATTCCAAGAAAAGACTATATGACATGATTCAATATGTTTGTTGAAGCATTAGAAAAACTAGAACACATAGTAGAAAGCAATAAAAATGTATGAAGTATATCAGACTGACCAAAATGAGTGCAATTCCCTACGACTAAAAAATTTGATAGCATAAAAATACTTAGATTTTTAAAACTATCTCTTCATGAAATAGAAACACATAACATTACAGATTATAACTGAAGACAGATAATTTGAAATCTAAGAGGAGCTAATAGTACAGAAAAAGATGAATGAGTAGCAATACTTATGGAACAACTTTTTATGTACTGAAAAGAATTATATAAAACAGATAAAGATTGAGACCAAATAATAGATATAACTAAATTAGATTTAGTTTCAAATTTTGTACAAACTTTAGCTTGAGAAGTATTAAATAGTAAAGAATTATTAGATTACTTAAATTTAAGTGAAAAAATTGACCCAGATATTATTTCTCCAAATGATAGATTTTTAAGATTAAAAAGAAATAATAAAGCATGAGTTCAACACAAAGACACAACTTATACTAGATGATTATTCAAAGCAGTAGAAGAGATAAATAAATACATAAAATCTAAATGAAAAGAATGAATAGCACCAGAGGATTTATTCTTAGGTAAAATATCTTTTGAAGAAACTTGAAAATTAAAACAAATAAAAGAATCTAAAGAAAAAGAAATAAAAAAAGATATTGTAATGGATGATATTTTATTGCAAGTAAATGCTTCTTTAGAAAAACACTCTACACATAAGACTAAAAAAACAAAGAAAAAAGAGAAGACAAATACTATAAAACCATTATTTTTATCTGATGCTGTTTATTTTATAGTAACTGAAAAATTAAAATGAGAAGAATGAAATATTGATTCTAAACATTTTTATAAATACTTAAAAGATAAATATCCTATATTTGATTTTACATTAAAAGAAATAGAAGAAATATCATTTAAAACTAAAAGAAATGTATATGCTATTGTAAATATAATACTTAAAACAATATGACAACACCAAATTAATAAATTAACGAAAAACAACAAAAAACATGTTAAAAACATTCTTAAATCATTAACAGAACCATATAATCACAAAATCAATCATGCAAAAGAAAAATTGCATCCAGAAAGAAGAAAAGCAAAATAAAAAATATGAAAATTATGTAATTTTCATATTTTTTATTAATTTATTAACAAGGTTGCTTTAGTCCCTTGTTATTTTTTTTACTTCCTTCTTACAAAGAAATATTTAACTTTATGTAACAATCATTTTTTACTTTTTTTCTTTTTTGGAGGACAACATCATTCATCTATATCTATCAAATCAGCATATTTTCATTTAATATACAAATAATCTTTTCTAATATCTTTGTAACTCTTAGATGCTAATTTAATTCATCCTAATTTCACAAATCAATCTTTTGTTAATCATACTTCTTTATCTATAAAGCTATCTTCTGTTTCTATAAGTTTTACTGTTTTTCTTTTCTTAATTTTTTCTAAAAGTTTCTTGTTAAAAGATTTTAATGTTCCTCTTTTTGTAGCATATATATTAAGATAAATATTATTTTCTTTTAATTTTCAAACCTTAATATCATGCTTAACCAAAAACTCATACATATTTATTCAATATGTTCTTTTCAAAAGATTTAATCTACCTCAACCAATTCTACCATTTAATTCTATAGTTTTAAATTCTCATTTACTATTTATTTTAAATTCATGGTGAATAAAAATATTTTTAACTCAAGTAGCTTTAACAGTAGAATTAATAAATGTTTTTAATCTCTTTCATCTAAAGTCATTAGCAGTTTTTTCTGTAGCAATTCTTGCAATATTACAATAATCCTCTACTCATACATCTATACCAAGTTTTACTTTTACTGGTTTAGAAACAACTATATCTCATTCAGCAGAAACATAATAATCAACAGAATACAATTTACCATCAATAAATTCTTCTACAATTAATATTTTATTATCTACTCATCTATTTTTTAATCTATCATGAAATACTTTATAATCCTTTATATATTCTGTAAATTCATTTTTCTTATTTATTTTAGCTACTCAAGAACTTTGTAATCAATCAATAGGTTTGATTATAAAAGGATACCCTACTTTTTCTTCTATTTCTTTAATATTTAGTTCATCTGGTTCTCATTTCAAAAATTTTATTCAAAGCTCAGGATTATGTTCTTGAATCAGTTCTCTTTGAAGAAATTTGTCTCTAAAAACATCAGGAGTATCAGAAACTGGACGTCCTAATAATTCCTTTATTTCATGAACTGTATTTACAAGTAACTCCATAGGAGTAGATACAAATATTACTTCATATTTTTTGTGGAATTTTAATATTTGTTTTTTTAAATCTTCTTTATTTGAATAATTATATAAAAGTATTCAATCTTTTTCTAATTTTTTTATTAAGTCTTTATATTCTATTACATCTCATTTGTAA
>CAZGNU010000048.1:0-12613 GCA_964527325.1 uncultured Candidatus Peribacteria bacterium
ATGTGCTAGATTTTGTTTAACTGAATTAAAAATTTAGTTAGTTTTTGGATTTTAAATTCCCGGTACGAAAAAAAGAGCCATTTTTTATCTTTCATATTTATTTTTTAATTCATCTAAGCTAAGTTCAAAAACAACAGGTCTTCAATGTGGACAGGTTGAGGAGTAGTCCATAATGGAGTCGTTCAGGAGCTTATTCATTTCAAATAAATTTAGTTTGTGTCAGAATTTTATGGCTGACCTGCAGGCAGTGTAGGCAAAAATTTTATTTTTGACTTCTTCTAGGGTCGTAGATTTAGAAAATTTTTCGTGTCCAATATCCTCAATAATTCATAAAAATATTTTAGAAATATTTTCTTTTTTTATAAAATCTGGAACTCAGTTTATTATAACATTGCTTCAAGGCATTATTTCAAAATCAAATCACATTCAAGAAAAAGTTTTTTTGTTTTCTTCTAAAATATCAATTTCTTTTGGAGTTAATGAGATATTTTCTCATACTAATAATCATTGAACAGAAAATTCGTTATTTTTATTAATAAGTTTTTCATAGATTATTCTTTCAGCAAGCGCATGTTGATCTAAAAATTTTATTCAATCATCGGTTTCAACAATTATGTATGAATTGTGAGATTGTCATATAATTCTTCATAAAGGAGTGTCGTGTAGGTCAGTTGACTGTTCTAGAGGTTTTTCATTAACAGTTTGTTTGTCTAGAATGCTTTTTGAAAAGTTTATAGCATTATGTATGTTAGTTTGATTAACGTTAGCTGATTTATCTGTATATGGAGAATATGCTTTAAATTTTGTTCATGATCAAGTATAGCCACTAATATTTTTTGTTTCTCAAGGGAAAGAAGATGTTGAAGTAGAAAGATTATTATTAGAAATTAAACTAGTTTTTTCTAATTTTTCCTGAATGGCATGATAAACAGCTCTAAAAATATCTTGTTCAGAGGCAAATCTAACCTCTTGTTTTCTAGGATGAACATTTACATCAACTTGAGTAGGATCAATTTCTAGGTTTAAAACATAAGCAGGGAACATAGAGTGTGGTATAAATCTATTGTAAGCATTACTAATAGCTTTAGAAATCATTGCGGACTTAATTACTCTTTTATTTACAAATAAAGATTGTCTATTTCTATTTGGAAAACTAACTTTTGGGTCTGTGATATATCAACTAATTACTATTCAGTTCATTTCAAAATTTAGTTCTACTAGGTTTTCACTAATTTCAGAACCATATATATTATAAATTCTAGTTTTTAAATCTTCTTTTTTTGAATACTTAAATATTTGTTTTTGCTCTGAAATAAATTCAAATCCGATGTTTGAGTATGAAAGAGCTATTTGATGCAAAAAAGTTAGTATATGATTATACTCTGTTCTAGGTTTTTTAAGGTAATTAAGTCTTGCAGGAGTGTTATAAAACAAATTTTCTACAATTATTTTTGTTCCAGTTTCACTTGCTGTTGTTTCAATATTTTGACTTATTCAACCCAAAATTTCAAGTTTATTTCAAAAATTTTCATCTATATTTTTGCTTATTATTTCCATATCTGAAACAGATGAAATTGAAGCTATTGCCTCTCATCTAAAACCAAAAGTCATAACATTATACAGATCAGATAAATCTTTTATTTTACTCGTTGAATATTTTTCTACTACCAAAGGCAAGTCTTCTTTTTCAATACCTATTCAATCATCAGTAATCACAATCTTATCTATTCATCACCCCTCTATCTCAATTCTTACATTCTCCGCACCAGCATCTATAGAATTTTCTAGTAATTCTTTAATTACTGACACGGGTCTCTCTACAACCTCTCAAGCAGCAATTTGATTTGCTAAGTTTTTATCTAGTTTTATTATTTTTGGCATAATTTTTGTTAAAAAGTTATTATTTTAGAGTAATTTTATTAATTTTTAAATAAATAACAAAATAAAGTAATTATTTATTTTTCTAAAAGCTGTATTTCGTGTTAGATTCTACCAAATAAGAATTGACTTTTAAAATATAATACTTATTATATATAATAAGTATTTCTCTTTTTGTAACACATGTCTATATATAAAAATAATATATTATCTTCAAATCTTAATAATATAAATACATTTTCTCCTCAGGATTGGTTACCTAATGATTATAATTTCACAAAACAAGAAATAGCATATTATTGCTTAAGCCATTTAATTAAGTCTAATTCTTTAAGCAAATGATTAAATATATTAGAGGTTTGACCAATTCCAACATCTAATATTTCTGTAGACAAAGCTCCTATTTCATTGTTTAAAAATAAATTACCACAAAACAATTATTTATGAATTGGTTGACACCACAATAATGATAAAAATTTAATTAAAAAAGTAATGTTTGCAGTTGACTTTATTTCATGAGTTATTACTTCAGAATACACGGGAGCAGGAATTGATCAAGTTGTTCAATATTTTAATTGAAAAGTAGATATTGTGTATTGACGTCATGTGTATGAGAATAGTTTTGCAGAAGAATGAACATTTTTTTCAGGTAGAAATAATATGTTAGAATGAACGGTAAAATTATTGAAAGATTGATGATATATTATCATTGATAATGCTAGTTGAAGTAAAGGACAAGTATTAATTTGAAATTGAATTTATTCTAAACATTTAAAATTAGTTTGAGAGTATTATTATTCAAAAGAGAAATGAATATATATATACCAAAAACCTTTATGAATAGACCAAATAGCAGAAAAAGAACAGAATATAAAAGAACAACAAAGTTTGTTATTAGAATTAAATAGAAAAAAAGAAGAAATTATTAAATTGCTTTGAGTTTATTCTGAAGAAGAAAGGGCAAAAAATCAGACTATTATTAAAATTCAAAAACAAATAAAGAAACATAGTAAACAAGTTGATAAGATGCCGAATAATATATCTAATAAAAACGATATAATTAGAAACTTAGAGGAACATAATCATAAGTTTTTAGTAAAAATTGAAAAATTAATGGAACGTATATGAATGATTGTTGATCTAAAGCAAAAAGCAAAAGCTAAATTGTTAGACATTAATGTTCTTATATTAGATACTTGAAAACAAGTAGAGGAGCTGTTAAATAATCGATAAATTGTATAAAAATAAAAAAAGATTAAATCAAACATGATTTAATCTTTTTTACCTTTAATGGTTTCACCTACCTTTTCTTTAATTATATCAGGAATACTTGAATAGGCTTTTAGTATTTTTTTGATTTTATTGTACAGTGCAACAGTTTCTGTTACTGGTCATAGTATTTTTAATACTCTTAATAGTGTTAAAATTAATAGAGTTCATATTATAGAAGTGAACATTATTAATACTACATAGAGCATTTCTAATATTGTTAAAGTCATAGTTTATTTTATTATTAATATAAAATAAATATATTTAAAAAAATTTTTTTGCAATCTCTTTAATAAGTTACTATTTTTAGGTGCTCAAAATATTTTGTTAAAATATTTATTTTTCTATTTCTTCAATTAATTTATTTATATCCATATTCAAAGATTTTACAAGTTTTAATATTTTTTCACTTCATTCTATAGTTTTTATGACTTTTTTGTTTTCAAAAACTACCAAACAAGGTAACGCACTAGGTTTTACTTTGTAGTCAGAAAGTTTAACTCAAGTTATTTTTGACTTAGCTAGTTTGATAGACGTGTTTTGAGAAAATGCTTTTGCGGCTAATACAGGTAACACATATAATGCCTCTTTAAAAAAATCAGATCATTCATCAGCAAATATAACTAAGGATTTATGTTTATATGTTTTTTCTACTCATGTTTCTTTGTTTTTAAATTTTGTATCTTCTGATTTTTTAATTATTTTATCAAGTCATTCTTTATTTTCAACTGTAAATTTTGAATTAGTTAATTTTTCTGCACTATAATTAATAGCCTTTTGTGTGTGTTCAGAAGCCTTTTCTTTTAGTTTTAATGCCTTTTCTTTAATAGTTTTAAAATTCATTTTATTTTTATTATAAACAAATTATATGTATATTTTAACATATTTATGTTTTTTAAGCAAAAAAAGTTTGCATTTATTATAATTTTTAATATGATATGCGCAATTCCACTAGGAAAAAATATTTTATAATAAAAAATTATGACAAATTCAGCATTAGTTAATACTATACAAAAAGAGTATTTACAAGATAATAGAGAACAAATTAAAACAGGTATGGAAGTAGAAGTATACCAAATAATTAAGGAGGGAAATAAAGAAAGAGTTCAAAGATATAAAGGGCTTGTAATTAGTATTTCAGGAAAATCACCTTTAGAAAAAACTATGACAGTTAGAAGAAAAGTTTGAGCTTTTGGTGTAGAAAAAGTATTTGCAATTCACTCAACTACTATTCAAAAAATAGATATTATAAGACAATTTAAAGTAAGAAAAAAATCTATTAAATTTATTAGAAACCTTACTGGTAAAGCTGCCAGACTTAAAGAAGTTAGAAAAGCTGCATAATTTAACAAATGTTTAAAATGTCTCTATTTTTAGAGACATTTTTTGTTTGTAAAAATTTTTTTTTGAATATAATAATTTTTATCTAATTAATAAACAACAAACAAGTATGAATTTTAAGGATTTAAGTTTAGAGGAAATAATAGAAAATATAAAATCTAAAAAAACAACAAGAGAAGAAGTTTTTGAATATTTTTTAAAAAAAATAGAAAAATATGATGACAAAGTTCAATGTTTTAATTATGTAAATAAAAATTGATTAAATAAAGAAGAATGATCTTTATTTTGAGCCCCAATTTCAATAAAAGATTTGTATTGTGAAAAAGGAATATTAACAACATGATCATCAAAAATGCTTGAAGATTTTGTTCCACCATATAATTGTACAATTATAAATAATTTAAATAATGCAGCAATGAGCTCTATTGGAAAAGTTACAATGGATGAATTTGCGATGGGAGGATCATGAGAAACTTCAGCTTTAAAAATTGCAGTCAATCCTTGGGGGACAAACAGAACACCATGAGGATCAAGTTCAGGTTCAGCTGCTTCAGTAGCTGCATGACTTGCTCCTGCTTCACTTTGAACAGATACTTGATGAAGCTTAAGACAACCAGCTAGTTTATGCTGAGTTGTATGATTTAAACCAAGCTATGGGAGGAATTCAAGATTTTGACTTTTACCTATGGCTTCAAGCTTAGATACTCCATGAACAATAACAAAAACGGTAAAAGATGCAGGAATATTGTATGAAATAATGAACGGAGAAGATCCTTTTGAGAATACTTCATTGCCTTGAAAAGATATTATAGATCCAAAAATTTGGGAAACAAAAGACTTAAAATGAGTAAAAATATGAGTAGTGAAAGAGTATTTTGAAGAATGAATAGACGCTTGAGTTAAAAAAACAGTAGAAAACTCTATAGAAGAATTAAAAAATATGTGAGCAGAAATAAAAGAAATTTCACTCCCAATGACAAAATATGCAATAGGAGCATACTATATTATATGTCCTGCCGAGGTTTCAACTAATCTGTGAAGATTAGATGGTATTAGATATGGTCATGTATCAAAAAAAGAAGCAAGTTCTATGGATGAGGTATTAGGGAATAATAGATGAGAATGATTGTGAGAGGAGGCTATTAGAAGAACGGTTTTATGAAGTTATGTACTATCTGCTTGATTTTATGATGCATATTTTATAAAAGCTTCGAAAATTAGAACTTTAATAATAGAAGATTTCAAAAAAGCATTTAATGATGTAGATGTTATAGTTTGACCTACAAGCCCTTCAG
This sequence comes from uncultured Candidatus Peribacteria bacterium, assembly GCA_964527325.1. Lineage (GTDB taxonomy): Bacteria > Patescibacteriota > Gracilibacteria > BD1-5 > UBA6164 > UBA6164. The sequence goes on from CAZGNU010000048.1 coordinate 5,784, forward strand.
TTGCTTGGAAAATGTGAGAAAAATTAGAAGATCCACTAAAAATGTACTTGGCAGACATGTATACTATTCCTTCTTCACTTGCTTGATTACCAGGGATTTCAGTACCATGTTGATTTGCTGAATCAGAGGATTCAGAAAAAGAAATTCTTCCAGTATGATTACAAATGATTGCACCAAGATTAAAAGAAGAAAAGCTTTTAGAGGTTGCAAATGTATATGAACAAAATACTAAGTGGAGAGAACAGATGACTCCTAAGGGGTTTGAAGACTAAAATAATAGAAACATATAACCAAACTTTGACAAAACAATTACTAATATGATAAAATATTAGTAATTATTTTTTTATAATAAAATTATGGGAGCAACAGACCCTTTAACAGAATTACAAATATGAGGAAATGCATTTGAATGAAAAATAGATGCAGCAACAGAAGCATTAAATGAAGAATTTGATCAAAAATGAAAAGATGCAACTGAAGAATGAACTCAAGAAATGCAAAAAGAGGTTTTTGAAGCAATTTATTGAAAAAAAGAAAAAAAGACTAAAAAATCAAAAACGGAAGCAATTAATTCTAGATATGAAGCAAATACTTGACTTACACAAGAAGAAGTACAAGAAAAATTAACAGACGATACTGAAAGAGAAAAAAACAAAGACAAAGCTTTAAAGTTATTTTATAACGAATGAAGTATAAAAGGTATAATTAAATGAACTAGTACATCAGAAGATGCACAAAAAAAACTTGAAAAATTTAATTCTGAAGATTATCAAGAAGATTTACAAAAAATAATGTGAAATTTTGTAACTGATGTTGAGTGAGAAACCTTAGTAGATGTTTTTAGAGATTGAGAATGATCTGAAGACTCTGGAAAAATATTAGAATCACTTAATTTAGCATTTGAAATGCAAATAAACAAAGTTACAGAATGAAAAGCTAATTATGATACAGAAATAGTTGATGATTTAATTACAGAACTTAGAGATTGAGACCCATTTGAAAAATTAGATATTTTTGAAAAAATTAAAAGTCTTGTAAATACATGAGAATGAAAAAATTCAGAAAAATCAAGCAAAGTAGGTAAAAAAATAAATGAATGAAGAGAAAAAGAAAAAGTATCTTTAGAAAAAAGGTTTGATGATTTTATAAAACAAGTACAATTATCTCAAAAAACTTGAGATAAAGAAAAAGCAAAAGACTTATTAATAGAGGGGGATAAATTAATAGACGAAGCAGATAAATGATGAGATGTATATAATATAATATGAGAAATAGATATTATGATGCATGATTTAAGAGATGTAATAGAGTACACTTAAGTACTCTCTTTTTTTTCTCTAAACAAAATAATCAAAAAAACTAAAATCATAAAATACAATATTTCAAGGTGATATTTATAAATTCAAAAATCAATTTTTAGGACTGACCATTCAAGTTTTCAAAAAAAATGTACTACCATGATATCCCATTTTAGTAAAATCCAGGTGAAATATCAAGAGATAATTCATGCAGTTGGGTAGACAAGGTGGACAATTATGGAGATAAAACCCAGTAGCATTGCTATTGGGATGGTCCAGGTTACGGCTATATTAGAGAAAGGAGCTAAAATAGACACTTGGCCAAAATTTATCATCATTATAGGAAGAGTGAAAGAAAGAGCTGATAGGGTTAAAGTAAAAGCTGTTTTTATTTCTAAAGTGTTTGGTAAAAAAGAAAATACTTTTTCAAAAAACTTTTGTGTGTAAACAATTCATAAAACAGCAAAAAAACTTAAATGTAATGAAACATCATAATTTAAACTTAATGGTGATAAAAACACCATTATAATCAAAGTTAATAGTATTATTGATAAAATATGTCATTTCCTACCAGACATTAAAACATAATATCATACAAGTCACATAATTGCTGCTCTTACAACAGGCGCTGTATCTCATACTAAAATTGTAAATAAAATTATTGAGATAGTAATAAATATAATTCTAAACAATACAGGAAAATATTGAAGTAAATATGTTAAAAATACTATTAATATAGTAATGTTAAATCAAGACACAGCAATAAAATGAGTTAATCCAGAATTATTAAAATCTTGTTTTAATTCATCTGGAAGGGACTCTCTTGCTCAAAGAAGTATTCATCATAAAAAGATTGCTTCTTCTTTTGGATAAATTGCATATATAGAACCTAAAAATGTTTTTCTTAGATTTATAATAAATTGTTCAATTTTGTTTAACTCTACTTTGTCAATTATTTCATAACTATATATATTTGAACTAAAAAATAGATTTTTTGATAACATATATTTTTTATATGAAAAATCATTAAAATCTTGAAATTCATATAATTTAGTATTTGATTTTAAAATATATCATTTTTTTATTTCACTATTTTTAGATAATTTTATAAGATGATTAATAGTTTTATCTATTTTTTTATTTCAAATTTGAAGTAATTTTGCCGTATATTCTGTTTTAAATTCATCTATTTTATTTAAGTTTTTTACTTCAAAAATAATATCATGATTTTTGTTATCATAATATTTTTTTAAAATATTATCCTTATAATTATTTGATTGAATGTTTGCTTCTGAAATACTAATTCAAATAGCAGTAAAAAAGATAGACAATAAAAACAAAAGTAAATATTCTTTTCTAATAAATATTAATAACAAAAAAAGTACAACTAAAAATAGTAGTACTAATAATGAAGTAGATAATTCGTAAGTAATGTTATTAACAAATATTCATATTAAAAAGAATATAGAACTAAAAATAAATAATATGTTTTTTGAAAGAATTCAAGAAGTTTTACTTTTCATATTATTTGTTTTTTAATACTCTTACATTTTTATTTTCGTTAGAATTGAAGATCAAATATAATCTATATGCGCAAAATATTATTAAGAAAATTGAAAAAGTTTGATTTAAGTTAATTCAAATAATATTTTTAAAAATATCATATTTTCAACTAAAAAAATCAAAAGTTAATATGATAGATCAAAAAATTATAAATCAAATATATCCTATTATTCATTTTAAGTGTATATACATAGATGCAATATATGTAAATGAAAATAATCCAAAAAATAGTATAGCGTAAACTATTGGTAGAGGAAAAATAGGTACTTGAAAAGGAACAGGTGTAAAAGGGTGTGTATACAGCATTTCTATACCAAACAATGTTTCTCTACCATATACTTGTCATCATAATAATGATCAAATAAAACCAATAAATAATATAAAAAATAGAGAAATAGCTAATCAGTCAATAAAATTATTTAATTTTTCTTTTCTAATCCTACTTGTTATATAAAAAACTGAAAAAAATCAAACTAAAGCTCAGGTTAAAGAAAAATTATAATCACTCATTATAAAAAACTCAAAAGGATTTTTTATATATTTTAAATCTGACCATTTTCATATTACATAAAATAGTCTTGAAAAGAAAAATACTCATAAAAAATACCAAAGTATATTTTTTTTGAAAATAATATAATCAAATCAAAATTTAACAGAAAGTTTTTTTAGCATCCACATAAAAAGAAAAAAACAAACAGCTATAGTGATTCAAAAAGTATATATTAAAAATCAGTTAATATCAAAAAATGGAAACATGTTATATATTATAAATAAGTATAAAATACAAAATTGTACTTGAATTTATACCTCTCATCTGAATCTTCTCTCCTTGTCAGGAGAAAAGGGCTACATTTTTAGTTTAAGAATTAATTATGTTCCTCTTTCCCCTGATAAGGGGAGAGAATTCAAGAGAGAGGTTGTGCTAAGCTCTACTTCTATATTCTTTGGTTCTAGTATCAATTACTAGTTTATCTCAGACTTTGATAAATAAAGGAACTTGGATAACAAGTCATGTATTCATTGTAGCTGGTTTTTTTCATCAAGTAGCTGTGTCTCCTTTTTCTCAAGGAGGAGTTTCGGTTACTTCAAGTGTACAAGTAGGTTCAAGACTTACATTAATAGGATTTCAGTTAAACTCTTGTAACAAAACCTTATCACCATCTTGTAAAAATAATTCAGCTCAATCTAGAGCTGACTTTTCAAGCTCTACTTGTTCGTAAGTAGCATTATTCATGAAAAAATAATTTGTTCAATCATTATATAAATAATCATACTCATTAGTTGTAATATCAGCTGGTGGAAATTTATCGTGATCTGAAAATGTTTTTGGAACATTTGCTCATGTTAATAAATTTTTAGCTTTTACGTTTATAATAGATCAACCTCTACCCATTACTTTTTGAGCATAGCTTGTTACTACATATGGAGCATCATCCATAAGAAATTTTTTACCTACTTTTAGGTCACTTGCGTTGTACATATTAGATTTTTTAATTAATTATTTAGCAATTTCAATCACTCTCATTTCTCTTATTAAGTTTACTTTTACCTCTCCTGGATATGATAATTTCTTTTGAATTTTATCAACTATTTTTTTAGCTAACTCAGCAGCTTCAATATCTGAAATAGTATCAGCATCAACAAAAACTCTTATTTCTCTACCAGCAGATAAAGCATAAGCCTTGTTTACTCATGAGAAGCTTTGTACTAGTGATTCCATTTCAAGTACTCTTTTCAGATAGTCTTCTATAACTTCTCTTCTAGCACCAGGCCTAACAGATGAAATAGCATCAGCAACTTGAACAATAGCAGCTTCTAGAGAAATACTAAATTGTTCTCCATGATGGTTTTCAACCATATCAACGATTTTTTTATCTAACTTATATTTTCTAGCTAATGTTGCACCAATTTCAGGATGAGTTCATTCAAGATCTTGATCTAAAGCTTTTCATATATCATGAAGCAATCAACCAATTTTAACTAATTTTGGATCAGCTCAAAGTTCTTTTGCTATACTTTCAGCAATTATTGCAGTTTCTTTACAATGCTTAAGAATATTTTGACCATAACTAGTTCTAAATCTTAATTTACCAATTACAGGAATAATTTCGTCAGGCAAATTCCTAATACCAAGTTCATCAACTACTTTATTACCAAGCTCTCTAAGTAAAACACCAGCTTCATCAGTAGTTTTAGCTACGACTTCTTCTATTCTAGCAGGTTGAATTCTACCGTCTTCTATTAATTTTTCTAGTGATTTTTTAGCAATATATCTTCTATATAAATCAAAGGCTGAAATAAATACTGTATCAGGAGTATCATCAATTATTAAAGCAACTCAAGCAGTTCTCTCAAATGTAGTAATATTTCTACCTTCTTTTCAGATAAGTTTTCATTTTATATCATCAGAAGGAATAGGTATAAGAGTAGTAGTAACTTCACTTGTTACATCTCATGCATATTGTTGAATAGATTTTAGAATAACATCTTTTGCTATTTCTTGTTTTTCTTCTTCGATTTTCTTTTTATATTTTTTAATTACATCAACTCAATCTTCACTAAACTTAGATTTTATTTCTTTTAAAAATAATTCCCTAGCTTCTTTTTCAGAAAGTTTAGACATTTCAGCAAGTTTTCATTCAAGCTCTTTTTTGGCTAATTCAAGTTTTTCTTTATTTTCTCTTAGTTCGTCTTCTCTTGCAATAATTTTATCTTGTTTATCACTTATTATTTCTAATCTTTTTTCTATTTTTTCTTCTCTTTCAAGAATTCTTTCTTCTATTTTTTCTGCCTTACTTATTATATCTAAACTTTCTCTTTTTGCATCATTTAACAATTGGTTTTTGTTTTTTTCAGCATTATTTATTATATTTTCAGCTTTATCTCAAGCTTCTTTTTTCTTTCTGTTTTCCCATAAGAAAAACAATACAGCAGACAATATCATTCAAAAAAGAATGGATGCTACCATTAGTGTATAGTTCATTTTTTAAGATTTATTATATAAGGTATATCTGTCATTAACAGATCTTTTTACATTATAATAAAATCAGTTTCTCTAAAATATATGCGAAAAAATATCACATAGATTACTATAAATCAGGTTATTTAATGATTTATGAAAATACTACAAATAAATATCGTTGTCATACTTATTTCCATTATTTTCTTGGAATTTATTTAAAGACTTAATTTTCTTTAGATTATTATACTATTAATTACTAATAGTAATTTTTTTAACATTTTATATTAGTACTCGCTTTTCATTAGCAAGAACCATATATATACTACCCATTTTTCCAAAAAAGCAAAAAAAAATATATTTCTAATATTAGAAATATATTTTTTGGGATGTAAAGGATAAAGATTATTTTTATTATATTTTATTTAATTTAATCAGATAATAAATATAAATGTCTTTTTTTCTTATCTAGTTTTATTTGATCCTGAATATATCTTTTAATATCCTTCTTTTTATCATAATAATTTACATCACCATATAAAATTCAAGGTTTTTTTATTTGTTTTATACCGAATTTATATTACAAGCTTCGAGGTCAGTCATGTATCCAAACATTTTTGAAAGTGGAACGTAGGCTGTAACAATTTTTATTTGTCCTCTATCACCCATTTCTTCAATTCTACCTCTTTTTGAAATTAAATTTGAATTAAATTTTGAATTTTATTGAAAATAATATATAATATTTTAGATAATATTAAACTTATACTTTAAAAATATCTAAAAATGTATAAAAGATTAATAGAAAATAAAATTAATAAATATATTGATAATGATAAGATATTGTTGTTGTTATGAGCTAGGCAGGTTGGGAAAACAACTATTATTAAAAAAATGTACTCAAACTTAAAAGAGCAATGAAAAAAAACATTTTTTATAAATCTTGAAAATCCAAATTATTTGGATTTATTAAATAAGCATCCAGAAAACATATTTGATCTGATTTTAAAATC
>CAZGNU010000049.1:0-12148 GCA_964527325.1 uncultured Candidatus Peribacteria bacterium
AAAAGCCCCGGATCTTTAGTCCGGGGTGGTTAATATAACTGAACGGTTACTTTTTCATGCGAAAATAAATATATATAAATCATAGAATATTTATTATACTTAAGGCAATAATAAATATTAATGGTGAAAATATATTCTCATTTAATACAAAAGTTTTATTACTTATTTGTTGTTCTAAAATTTGAATTTTTGTATTCAGTTCTATATACTCATCAGAGCTAAGTTTTTTTTCACTAGTTAATACTTTATTAACTTCTTTAGCTTCTTCAGAACTCATTATTTTTGTTTTTGCTCATGTTTTGTTATCAACATAATATTCAATTCAATCAATATTTTCAGTATATCAATCTCATTCTGATTCATCTAATTGAATATTTGAAAAGAACATAATAGGATCTCAAATTTTATTTAAAATTTCATTATCTTTTTCACTAGCAATTCAATTTTTATAATTTTCAATTGCTTTATCAATTTTTATTTTATCTGCTTCATTGTTATAATTTAGAGTCATGTTTTTATAGTTATAATTAAAATTCATCATCCCATTGAATATTAGCATTTCCTACATTTCAGTTTTTCCATTTTTTATAATATTCAGTAGTATCTGTATTATATTGCCCTTCAATAAAATTCTTTTCTCAATAGTATTCTATTTTATTATTAGTTTGATTCCAGCTTATTACACATTTATTATTTATTATAGAATTTTCAGTAGCAGTTTGTGCAGGTAAAAGATATGAGTATGAGCCAGCAGGTAGTGTTTTAGATGAGTTACCTTCGATTATATTTCATTTATAAATATAAATTGTTCATTTATTAGTATTATTATTGAATTGTTTATGGTAATTTGTTATATCACCAAACCAGGAAGAATTTACATAAATCGCATCATGTCAAACATTAAGATTATTAATTACACAATATTCTTTTGATGTATCTGTACAATTAATTTCAACATTTAGACATCAATTTTTTATATTTATTGATCAATATTCTTCAACACTATTTTCACCAGTTGTAATATTTACTGTAGCAGCTCATATATTTGTTTGTCTAGTATAAAACATAACATTTTTTCTACATTTTGGAGTTCAGTTTTCTTCTATTCAGTACATGTATTCTTCATTTGGACAATCTCATGATACTCTTGTTTGGATGTTTATTGGATCTATGTCTGATAGTGTTATATATCATATATCATTATTAAGCTCCGATACGTTTGTTAGTATACTTATATTGGAAATGTCTGTAGTATTATTAGTTATATTTGTTGCGTTAGTTGAAATATTATTAGTATTTGTAGTTATTTCATTTTGAACTGAATTTTCTAGTTTTTGTTTAGATATTGTTCATTCTTTTATATTTTCTCATTTTAATAACCAATTTCATCAAACTTTTTCAAATAAGGCTCATATTGTTCATGTATCAGCGGCATATGCTAATCATGAGATTAGTGAGATTCATAGTATGAATCATATTATGTATTTTTTTATATTGTTCATTTTGTAATATTATAAGTAAGTAAAATAATTATTTTTTAAGAATAAAGTGTGGATCTGTTTGGATCATTGGGTTGTATTCGATTACTAGAGGAGCTAGTTTTTCTGTAGATCTTAGTTTAGATGAATCTAATCAATATTTAGTGGCATCAGATATGTAACAATCTTTTTTTCATGCAAATGCTTCTTTTATAGCATTGTTATTTGTGTCTACTGAAATTATTTTATTTTCATCTGAACAATCTCATGTTCTTCAATTACTAGTAGTTGTCTGAAAATTTCTTAAAAGTGCTAGGTTATATTTATTGCTTGTTATTTCATTTCATCAGTTTGCAACATATTCATCAGTTCAGTAGATTGCTGTATTTTCTCAGAAAGTATTTTTTGTTGAGATAGATCAATATATTAATAATTGTTTTGGTAAATTTCAAGGATTGTTTTCTGAATTTAAAATATTACTTCAATTATAACTTATTATGCTTCAGTCTGCAATAATTGTAGCATCAATATTTGTAACACTTGGATCTATGTAAACATTTCATCAGTTTTGTCTATTATTTCCATCTCTTCTCACAACGATTACTAATTGAGAAGCATTAGAGTTATTATAAATATCAGCATTTATATATATATTTCATCATTTTATATATAAAAATTTATGTCATGAAACTCTTAACATTGAATTGTTTGTATCTCATATTTCTAATGTGACTCATTTATTTCAGTTTGTTTCAGCTTCTTCTGTTCATTCAAAATTATAATAATGTACTCTATTAGAAAATCAAATTAAGTTTTGAGAATTTGTAGTTGTTGGGGAAATTCATTTTATGCTAGAAATAATATTTTTATTTACAGATTTATTAAAATTCATCATACTTCATTCAACTTGTGATGTTAATTGTATTCATTTGTTTGAATTTCAAATTTCAGAATCCATTCAAGAATTATCTTCTATATTATTTAATCATGTAATTGATATTTTTTTATCATCAAAAATATCTGATGAAGATATATTAGTAGTATCTCATCTAGAATTTATCGTTGAGATAGTAAAATTTCATGTATTATCTATTAAAGTTATTTCTCATGTTAATTCTGATTCAATCACTAATGTTAATTCTTTTGATAAAGGGCAGAAGTAGCTATCTGAATGTATTGGGATTGTATATCACCAGTCAGTAGAAACTAAAGTTCATGATAGAGAATAACTAATTGTATTACATTGAGTATTTAAAATTTGATCTTTGGTAAAAAATATTTTATCTTCTATATAAAAGTTTCAGAAAAGTTCTGAGTATAAAATTCATGTTCATGTTTTTTCATTTTGAGTGATTATTATTCTTTTTAAATTATCATTTACTAGTTCTACAGAAATATTTGAGTTGCTTGTTGAATTAAATAGATATTTATCTTGGTAGTTATTTCAACTATTTCAAGCAATTCAAACTACATTTAAACTTAGAGCATAAACAATTGAAATTCAAAAAAATAGTGAAAAAAAGGTTGTTATTAACAATTTTATTATTATTTTATTATTATTCATATTTTTTATATATTATTTATTACTATTGAAACTATAACTATGATTATTGAAATTATTATAACTACATAAGTTCAATTCTCGATTTTTTCATCAAGAAGGTTTTTGTATGATTTAATTAATTTATTAAACATTTTATATATGATTTTTGTATATTATATATAATTAAATCATATTTTTGGGTTTTAAGCAAAAATTACCATCTTTTAAAACTAGGACAAGCTTGTATTATATTCACTATAGAAAATCATTTATGATTGATAGCTTCTTTAATAATTTCTTTCATCTCAGCGAATTTTGCTGAATCAGTTACTTTTGCAAAGTTGCATCATGCTTTTTCTGCAATTGCTATTGGATCAAAAGGAGCATCAGTGTTTCATTCTGGAGTTGTTTTTGTTTTTGCTCAGATTGGAGTAGTTGGACTTGATTGACCGGTTGTTAAGGCATAGTTTTCATTATCCATAACTATGTATGTTATATCTAAATCTCTTTTACATGCATGAATAAAATGTCAGACTCATATTCAGTATCAGTCACCATCACCTCACATAGCCATTACAGTTAATTTTGGATTTGCTAGTTTTACTCATGTAGCAAAAGGCAAGGTTCTACCATCAAGTCTTTCAGCAGCATAACAGTCAATGTATTGACTAGCTTTTCAGCTACATCAAACACCTGAAACAACCACTCTATTATGAGATTCTATTTCAAGTTCAGCAAAAGCTTTTTTTATTGCTCAGATTATCAGTGTATCACCACACCCCGGACACCGCTGTATATTATTTAATCAAGATCTCATATTATTTTTTAATAGGTTAATTATTTAACCCATCCTTGAATTCCTTCCCTTAAGCCTAATGGAAGGAGGCTGCAATTTTAAGTACATGTAGCCCCTTTCCCTTAGGCTTAAGGGAAAGGATTCAGGTTAGGGTTACTTTAAAGTTTCAAAGTCTTCAATATAAAAAGGGAACAAATCATATTTTCTTAAATTATTTATTTTTAATCAGTCTATATATTTTAATCCTAATTCTTTAGTCATATAATTTTGTAATTGACCAGAATAGTTTGCTTCGACAAAAATTATTTCTTCTTTTTCTTTAATGTGTTCTAAAACTCTTTCGTCTATTGGTTTTATAACTTTCATAATAATTAAACCAAATTCAGGATTATTTTTTACAAAGTGTTCAGCTGTATATCTAGTAAATGAAGTTGTGATAATCATTTTTGTAGGGGCAATACCTTGTGTTTGCCCAGTGATTACTTCGTAACCTTTTATTCATTCTTTTTCAAAAAAGTTATCTAATTTTTTGTATCTTTTTTCTGTCATTGCTTTTTTCATATCTGAATTTTCAGTTGTTGCTCAGAATTCATCGTGTTCATAACTACTTGAGATAAAATCTCAGTTTTTTGTTCATACTTTTACTCTAGGAGAGATTCATGATTCAGTTAATTCATATCTTTTGTAGTCAAGTGGAGGATTGTCTAACATTACTCATCTATCAATTTTTGGAACTGATAATTTTCATACAGTTCAATGTAATTCACATGATTGTTTATCCATTAACATTATTACTTGAGTTTGATATTTGTCTGCAATATTTAAAGCAAGACCTCAATAATAATATGCTTCTTCTAAAGTTGAAGGGTATAAAACTACATGATTAAAATCACCAAATGTAGGATTTAGTGCAAAGTTTAAGTCTCAAGCTTCATGATAAGTTGGAGTTCATGTTGAAGGTCATGCTCTTTGAGCTAATACAACTGTAATAGGAAACTCAGCTTGTACAGCAAAGCTAAGAGCTTCTGTCATTAATGCAAATCAACCTCATGAAGTACCACACATTGCTCTAGCTCAAGTAAAACTTGCTCATAAAGCTGAATTAGCTACTGCTATTTCATCTTCGTTTTGGATATATGTTACTCTTCAGTCTTTTATTACTTCTGTTAATAGGGTAGAAGCTGGAGTCATAGGGTAAGCTGAATAAAATTCTAGTCATCATTCTATAGATCCTTTAACGAGTGCTTTATTTCAAAAATATATTTTTTTTGATTCTCAGATTTTTTCTATACTTATTTCAGATTTATTATTTATTTCATAAGTATCAAAGATATTTTTTACAATATTTTTATTATTTTCTACTATTTCTTTTCATTTTCTTGAAAAAGTTTGTTCTATTTTTTCTAAAACTATATTTATATCTATATTTAAATATAATGCATATATTCATAAAAGATAGGTATTATCAAATTTGTCAGTAATTTCTAAATCTAGAATATTATATTCTGATAAACTAATATCTTTTTCTTTTAGTTTATTAATATTTTTTTCATTTGTAATTACAGTAGCTCATGTTTTTAGGCTTGGTAATTGCCTTTCTAAACTTTCAGCGTTAAAAGCTAGTATTATATCTACTTTTTTTGTAAGAAATTTTTCTCATTTATCACTCACGTTTACATCAAAAAAATTTACTCATCATTTTATTCTTGATTCGTATTCTATGTCACTTATTAAATCATAACCTAATTTAGCATAAAGCTCTGCTATAATATCTACAGTCGAGTTTACTCCTGCTCAAGCAGCTCACGTAATTCTAGTATTTAAATTCATTTTTATTATTATTTTTATATTATTTGTGTTCATCCCCTTTAATAAAGGGGATTATAGGGGAATTTTTATTTTATTTCTCAAGTTCAAGTTTCACCAGTTCATGTTTTAATAACTGAACCAGAATTAGTATTTATCATTTCTTGTAATTCTGCGTATTGTTCAGGTGTAAGAGTTTGTTCTGAGGGAGTATTATTTCAATCACTAAATATTATAAGTATTCCTGTTCAAACTATTCAGATTATTATTCAAAATAATGCTAAAAATGCCATTATTGTCACGAATCTATTTTTCTTTGCCATGTTTATTATTTTATATTGTTAAAAATTTTAGTTAATTCTGTATATGGTATTTCATTTTCAAGTTTGTTTTCTTTACCATATGTAAAACTAGTTATATTTCAATTATCTAGTGTAATATTAATTTTTTCCTCATTATAAGTAGTTTCAAAAAGTACTTTTTCAGAATCTTTTAAGTAAATTATTTTAATATTAAAGTTATTTGAATTTTGTCTTATGTTTTCAACAATAAAACTTATTTCATCATATTTATTAAAAACTTTTTTTATTTCTTCATTTATTAAATTTACCTTATATTCTCATGTAATGTACACATAATTTCAAAGAAGTAAATCTTTTTCATTTTTTTTGTCAATAAGTTTTATTCTAGGATTAATAAAACTATGATTTGGAGAAAAATTGTACATAGAAGAAAATTCTCAATAATATGTTTTATTTCTTCATAAATCAACATTAAATATTCAGAGTTTAACGTTTATAGAATAAGCATTACCAGTATTTATTACAAGTAAATTATTATAATCAATATCTAAAAATCATTTAAGACTTACAAAATCTCATGAATCTCATAATAATTTATTTCTTTTAAATATTTTTACTATAGAATCTTCTTCTAATATTTGATTCTCATCTAAGTTATTATTGTTTTCTCAGTTATTTGAATTATTAATTATTTGTTGTCAAAAAGTATATGCTAGAAAATTTTTGAATTCATATTTGTCTTTGTCTTTTGTTTCTGTTTTTTTCTTTTTTTCTAATTCTATTTCTATTTCATCCAATTTATATGATCATAATTTTACTTCACTTTCTACAGTTATTTCTTCAATTTTATTTTTTTCAAAAGGAAATAATAAGAAAGAAACATTTTTAGAATCAATTAATAAATTATCAATTTTATAACAATATGGAACTTCAACGGGTTGTTCAGCATTTTCTAATCTAGGATCTTTACAATAATTATAGTCCATTATAGATATATTTGCATATTTTAATCAAATTCAATTAAAATTATTTAAATAATTACTTGCGTGAGAATATGATAATACTAGAATATCTGTTCATTCATTAATTGAACTAGTTGTTAATAATTCTTTTTTAGTTTTATCATATTCTATAACATACTCAGCATAATTATCTAGTGCCATGAAAAATTCATCAAATTTTTTAGTTAATGAAGAGTAAAGCTTTATTATAAACTTATCTTTATTATTAGTATCAGAATTAAGAATATTTAAGTTATTATTATAAAATCATATTATTTTTTTTATATTTTCTTTAAAATTTGTTAAATCATTATTACTTATAATATTATCAGGATTCATGACAAGCAACATATTTTCATTTCTTTCTTCTAAGAAATATTTATTTTTTAGAATTTTAACAAAATTATTTAATATTTTGGAATAAGTAAAAATTCAAGTTCTTTTAGTTTTATTATTATTATTTGAGTAAAAGTTATTTGCTATATTTATATAATCAGAAAAAATATTTAACAAATCTTCTGACCCGTTTGATGAACTAGCAAAATCAGACATTAAAATATTTTCCATGAAAAACAAAAGATAATCTACTTTTTCAATATTATAAAGACTAGTATTATTATCTTTAGATAAATCTATATTTATATCATCAAAAAATTTAAGTCTAAAAGTAGAAAATTCTTTATAAAAATCTATTTTTTCATTGAAATCATATTCAAGAAATACTTTTTCTAAATATACTAAAGATGAATCATTTATAATAGAATTATTATTTATTTTATTTATTAATTTAGTTAAATTAATTTTTAAACTAACATTATTATTACTTTGAATAATTGTTTTATAATAAAAATTAATTATATTTTTAATTTCATTATATCAAACTGAATCAATTTCTTTTAGTAAAACAATATTTGTATATATTTCATTAATATTTTTCTTGTTTATCTCGTCATCTTCTATTAAATCATGTAAATTTCTTATTATTAGATTCTTGAAATATAAACTTTTTTTGTTTGGGTTTTTTAGTGTTATAAAATATTTGTTAATTAGAGTTTCTCCAGGAAGTAGGCCGAAGTTTGATTTTAAAAAATTATTTATTGTTTTTTTAGTATCTTTTAATTCTTGACTTATTAGTAATAAACTATTGTTTATAAGTTTTTTTCCTTCTTCTTTTCTAATAGTTACCATATTTACAAAACTTTCGTTTATTTCATTATTTTCATTAAAAATTGTGTTATTAAAATATCATATATCAAAAGTTTGTGAGATTTTTAATAAATCAGAATTTTTAACAAAGATATTTTTTATTGGATTGAATAATAGGTAAGTATGTGGATATAAATCAAGAGAGGTTATTTCAGTATTTTCTTTGTAATGTTTTAAATTTATATCTAAAACAGAATTAAGTGAAAATATTAAATTTTTCTTTTGGTTTAAATTATTAATAATAAAACTACCTGGTCATTTATTATCTATTTCAAATCATGATCCAGTTATAATATAATTTGTATTTATTTCTTTTAAGTCAAAAAAGTATATTCAGTTAGTTATTGAAATTATTGTATTTCATGATGAAGTAGATGTTTTTACGCTTCAACTAGAAAAAATAATTTTATCTGAAAGATTTATTTTTAACACAGAAATTTCTGAACTATCAGTATATCATGATAAAGTAAATAATTTATTATCGTCTTTTTTAAGTTCAAATAATCAGGTTTTTATATTTTCATAATATGGTTTTTTAAAACTAGAAATTCCATTTGAAATATATGTAAAATAAATTAGAAATACGAATATAGATAATGTAAAAAGCGAAAGCATTGTTTTTGATATAATATTCACGTTATTTTTATTTATATTTTAAATTTGAAACTATATTGATATTATAATCAATTAGGCTATTTGTAAAGAAAAATTAATTATTTTATGTTGACAGATTACTTTTCTATATCCTTATTAAAAATCTTTAGAAAATCGTTTATTATTTTTGAGTTATTTATTAATATTCAAACCTCTCTATTTTTATCTATAGAGTACCCGGAAAAATTGATACTTCAAATAAATAAATATTTTTCATCTATCAGAATTGCTTTTGCATGCATTTTATTTTTTTGTAATATTTTTATATTTATTCAGGCATTTTTTAGTAAAATTGTATTTTCTTCCTCTAATGCTGTTTCTGGAATAATTGTAGTTATTTCTATATTTTTCTTTTCTTTAATATTTATTAATTTTTGTACTAATTTATCATCTTTGAAATATTGAAAATACATTTTTATACTTTTTGTAGCTCATTCAAACATTTTTTCAAATTTTATTCTAGATGAATTTGGACTAAAAACTAGATTTTCATCAAATAAATTTATTTTTATTCAATTATAATCATTATAAAAATTATTTTTTAATTTTTCTTTTATATTTTCATCAGTTGTGAATATAAAAAAATCTCTATTTTTGGTAAATGTAGAATATGAATAATTTCATGTTGAGATAATTGATAAATCATCAATTAGCAGAACTTTGGAATGATTATATGAATGATTTTGTTTATTTGACCATATAACATCGATTCAAACTTTTTTAAGTTTATCATAAGCTTTATTATTTATATTGTAAGCTAGATATGGATCTTTTTCTAGAATTATTTTTATATCTATTCATTTTTTATGTGCTTTAATAATGGCAGTTTGTATTCTTTTTTCAGTTAATATATAAGTTTCTAAAAATATTTCTTTTTTAGCATTTTCAATATATCAAACAATTTTTGTAAGTAATTCTTTATTTGGTGTATAATAAAAATTTATATTTTCTAATTTTTTAATATCACTTAATTGAAAATTTTGTAATTTTTCTTGTAAAATTGTTTCATTTTCTTTTGAGTTTATTTTATTTTTATGAAAATTTTTATATTCATTTAAATTAAAAAAAGAAAAGACAACAAAAAAAATAATAATAAATATTATTGAGATTATTTTATTATTATTTTTCATATGGATAAATAAGAAGAAATTAAATTTCTCCCTTTTCCAAAGGGAGTACCCGAAGGGGGAGGGATTAGAAATAATGGTCAGTTTTATTTAAATAATTTTTTAAATACCCCTCAAGAATTAACATTTATCTTTTTTTCTTTTGCAATTTCTTCATATAGATTTCTTTCTTTTTTAGATAATTTTTTAGGTATTTTTATAATTAATTTTATAAATAAATCTCATTTTGACTCATTGTTTATTTTTTTTACTCAGTCTCATTTTATTTTTAATATTGTTTCTGATTGTGTTCCTGCTTTTATGTCAATTGTTCTTTTTCAGATAATAGGAATATTTATTTCTTTTTTAGTTCATAAAACTGCTTCAAGTAAGTCAATTTCAAGATCATAATATAAATTTGTTCAGTCTCTTTTTAATCATTTATCTTCTAATTTTACTGAAAATTTTATATACAAATCTCAGTGTGCTTTAGTTCATACTCAGTGATTTGCTTCTCCAGACATTTTTATTATCATTCAATTGTCTATTCCAGCAGGAATATCTATTTCTATTTCTTTATTTATTACTTTTCTTTTTTCTCATTTACAACTAGAACACATTTCAGAAAAACTTTCTCAACTACCAGAACAGTCGTTACATACTCATGTTTGTTGAATAGTTCAAAACATACTATTTTGAGTATATGTTACTTTTCATTTACCATTACATTTATTACATGTAGTTTTTCATTTACCTCAAGCTCATTCACACTTAACACATGTTTCTTTCTTTTTAAATTTGATTTTTTCTTTTCCTCAATAGATACTAGTTTTTAGATCGATATTTAGTAATTGTTCTAAATCTTCACCTTTAAATGTTGTTCTTTTAGCTCAACTTCCTCAAAATCATCCACCGAAAAATGAATCAAATATATCTCACAGGTCAACATCAACTGTTCATCAACCACCAAAACCACCACCAAAAGGACTTCCTCCAGCAGCTCATCCAGACTTACCAAACATATCATACTGTTGTCTTTTACTATCATCTGATAGGGTAGAATAGGCTTCGTTTACTTCTTTGAATTTTTTTTCTGATTCTTTATCTCCAGCATTTCTATCAGGATGATATTTCATAGCTTTTTTTCTATATGCTTTTTTTATCTCATCTTTAGTTGCTGTTTTTTCAAGTTCTAATACTTTGTATAAATCCATTTACTTTTCTTAACAATTTAAATTATTTGCAGTAGTTTATCTAATTAGTTTGATTTGTAAAGAGAAGATTATTATGGAATTTATTTTAAAATAAAAAGCTGTAATTAAATACAACTTTTTAAGAAATTATTCTCAATCATAGATTGAAACTTGATTTCATCATAATTCCTTTGAATGATAAACTTTAGCGTCAACTCATTTCATTACAACTTTATCAAAATGATCTAATAATTTTTTATTAGTTATTTTTTTGTCTTTAAATTTATCTGATAATAATGTTGCTCATATACTTGCTGCAACAGAATATAAATCTCAAAAATACTCATGATTTAATTCACTTTCAACTGTTCCTCTAATTCTTTCTGCAGAAGCACTAAGTTCTATAATATCATCAATTTTTGCAATAATTAAAAATTCATCTCATCACCATCTTATAGTATAATCACTATTCCTTAAAACATTATTTATAATTTCTGAAAATTTAATTAATGTTTCATCTCATTTATCATGTCATAATTCATCATTTATTGTTTTAAAACGATCTAGATCTATAAATATTAATCAATAATTGATGCCATTTCTTTGCATATTATTAAAAATTCTTGGTAATATATGATCTTTTAGCGCTCTTCTATTTAAAAATCATGTTAATGGATCAACTAATGCAATATCAGATAATTTATAATAGTAACGTTTAAATTTGGTTAAAATATTGGTTTTATAATGATCTTTATATAAATATACTTGAGATGCATTTTTTATTTGTTTGGATAATGAAAAGTTTAAATTATTATTCTCTATAATTTCTTGAAATTTATCATCAATATCTTTTTTTAATTTTAAATCTTCAATATCATCATAAAATAAAATATCATAAATTATATTAATCAGTAATTCAATTTTTTCATAATTCAATTTATTTAAGTATATATAGAAATTTTTTAATACTTCTTTTGATGTTTTACATTTTGATCATGATATTGTATTATAATATGTACTAATCTAGTACGTTGTGTAGGAAGTTTTCATAAAATTCACTACG
>CAZGNU010000050.1:0-12041 GCA_964527325.1 uncultured Candidatus Peribacteria bacterium
TCCAAATCCAAGATTAATATTTTTTCCATTATAGATAAAATTAACAATCTTTCTTTTTCAGATAATTTTAATAAAAATTTTGTTATTTTATCCATTTTGAATTTTTTTAATTTTAGATATAATATCTTTAGGATCAATTCAAGAATCAGAATAAATACCAAATCATTTTTTGTTCTCATAATAAACATTATCAGAGCATGAATCATTTAAAGGTTTAATAAGAAGTCATTTATCTGTTTCTTCTGCTAAAAATATTTTTGTATCAAATCTACTTCTCCAAGCCTTTGGAAGAGTAATCTGACCAGTATTGAATGATTTCAAAGTATAAGTCATAGTTAAATTGATTAATTTAATTAAATTAGTTAATTATATTAATATTATATCATTTATTAAAAAAATGCAAGAAAACATATTCACATTTATGTGAACTTTACAAAAACTCAAAGAATATAAAAGATGGTGAGAAACTAAAACGATGACACAAAAAGAATCTATCGCAGATCATATTTGGAAAGTTTTGGTTATAGTTTTTGTTGTTTATAAAAACATAGATATAAAATTAGATTTTTTAAGAGTAATTAAACTAGTATTAGTTCATGATTTAGCTGAAGCAATTACTGAGGATATTGATTATAATTTGGTATATTCATGAGAAATTACTTCAAAGCAAAAATATAAAGAGGAATTAAATGCAATTAGAAAAATTGTAGAAGTTTTATGATGAGATATTTGAAATGAAATTTTTGAGTTATGGAATGAATATGAAAAATGGGAATCTTCTGAAGTAAAATTTGTAAAAGCATTAGAAAAAATTGATCCCATTGATCATGTAATCTTTTATTGACACAAATTTATTGATATACCTGATAAATTTGCAACTTACAATGATAAATCTATGTCAATGGTTCCTGAATTAAAATGATTTTTCCACTGATATAAAATAAAATTAAAGGAAACTTTTTCAGATTGAAATTTTGAGTGGAAGGATAGTTATAATACAAAATGAAGCTATGAAGAATTTAAAAATTTTGAAAAAATATTTCAATTTATTCAAATAGCACAAAAATTAAAAGAAGCTAGAAGATATGAAACCGCAGAAAAAGATGGAATAAAAGAAACAGTTGCTGAGCATTCATTCAGACTTACATTTTTTGTTTGGATAGCAACCCATGACCTAGATCTAAAAATAGACATACAAAAAGCACTAGAAATTGCTATTTTTCATGATATCATTGAATCTTTAGCTTGAGATACAGATTACAAATTAGTTTATTCCTGAAAAATCAGTGCAGAAGAAAAAAACAAAAAAGAAATATTAGCAATGGAAAAAATAAGAGAAACTTTACCAAAAAAAATTTGAAATGAGATTTATAAATTATGGGATGAATATGAAAAATCAGAAACAAAGGAATCAAAAGTTGTAAAAGCACTTGATAAAATTGAAGCAATAGATCATTTTATTAGACATGGAATTGATTATATTGATGATCCAAAGAGGATAGCTTGATATTTAAATTCCTCAGTTAAAATATGTTCAGATATAAATCCTATTCATGAGTTGTATAGAAATAAATTGAGGAAATTATATGTTGAGTGATGAATTGAGTGGAAAGAGGAGTATGAAGCGTAGTTTAATAATAAATCAAAAAAAATAATGGAAAATTGGATTTTATTTTCATTAATCAGTTTGTTTAGTATTTGATTTGTTGAATTTTTATCAAAAATATCAGCACATCATCATTTAAACAAAAGTAAAATAGTTTTTTATAGTATTAATACTCAGCTTGTATTATCTATAATTTATTATTATCTAAACTATAAGCCTGTAGAATTAACAGTATTTATAGTTGTTTTAATAATTATTAGAATAGTAGCTGCAATGGAAAAATATATTGCAAGATTAAAAAGTTTAAAATATATAGATTCAGGTTTATTTTTTCCAATAAGTAAAATAAATCAAATAATAATGACTTTTTTCGTTTGAATTATTTTCTTTGATGAATATTTAAAAATTAATGAAATATTATCTTTAATAATAGGTGTTATTATAATATTATTACTAGTAAATAAAAAAGATTTAAAATTACAAAAAAATTATAAAAAAGGTTTATTTTATTTGATATTATTTAACTTCATAATACTTATTTCCTCATCATTAAATAAATATTTTGTATCAATTGATTTTGATATCCCAACATACTTATTTTTATCGTCTATAATTTGAAGTTCTTATGTTTATATTTCAAAAAAAGATGTAAAGAAAAAAAGTAATAAAACTATGAAAAAACAGGAATATATAAATTGAACTTTAGTTTGATTATTTTCATTTATTGCATTTGTATCATTATTATTTGCACTTAAAGACTAAAAATTTGTACTAGTTCAAACATTAAAATCATTTTCTATTTTTATTCCTATAATATTATCAATAATAATCTACAAAGAAAAAGTAAGCTTACAAAAAATAATAGCTTTTATTTTATTAATAGTTATGTTAGTGTTAGTAAAATTATAAGAAATTTATTAATTTTCGTTTGATATTAAAGCAAAACAAAGTATAATAAAAATATTATTTTATTATACTTTTTAAATGGAAATTCTTACAAATAAATATTTTAAGAAATATAAAAAAAATCTAATTAATTTTGATAAAAAAATTGAAAAATTTATAAATAACTCTAAGGAATTTGATTTTGACTATTTAACTGATGCGTCAAGTGTATATTCATCTAATATTGAATGAAACACTCTTGACCTAAATTCTTTTATGAACCTAAGAATAAATAAAAGTATAACTAAAGACGTTGAAGAAATTGAAAATTTGACCAAAGCATATAATTTTGCACAAACAAACGATTTAAACGAAAAAAACTTATTAAATATACATAAAATCTCATCAAAAACAATTCTTATTAAATCAAAAAGATGAGTTTATAGAGATGATAAAGTATGAATATTTTGAAAAAATTGACTAGTTTATCTTGCAATTGAAGCCGACAAAGTATGATGAAAAATGTCTGAATTATTTAAAGATATAAGCCTGTTATTAAATACAGACTTAACCAATAAAGAAATATTTTATTATGCATCATTTATTCATTTAGTTTTTGTACATATTCATCCATTTGCTGATTGAAATGGTAGAACTGCAAGAGTACTAGAAAAATGGTTTATCACACAAAAATTATGAAAAGATTTTTGGAAACTAAGATGTGAAGAATATTATAAAGAAAATAGAGAAGAATATTATAATAATATAAATTTGTGAGTAAATTATTATGAATTAAATTATGATAATTGTATGGATTTTTTGTTAATGCTTCCTAATAGTTTAAAATTATAAAAATATGTCAGAAAAAATAATTAAATCAAAACAATGCTCTCAATGTAATATTAGCTTTGATATTTTAGAAAAAGATTTGGAATTTTATGATAAAATTTCACCTGTTTTTAATTGAAAAAAATATAACATTCCTGAACCAACTTTATGTCCAGATTGTAGACAACAAAGAAGACTTGTATGGAGAAATGAAAGAAATTTATATAGAAGGAAATGTGATCTAGGAGGAAACAATATTATTTCTGTATTTTCACCTGATAAACCATACAAAGTATATGACCACAAAATTTGGTGGAGTGATGAATTTGATTGAATAGATTATGGAAAAGATTTTGATTCCAAAAAAACATTTTTTGAACAATTTAAAGGGCTTGATTTAACTGTACCAAAATTATCAATAGGGATACAAAATTGTGAAAATTGTGATTTTACGACTGATATTTGAGATAGTAAAGATTGTTATATGTCTTTTAGAACTCATTATTGTGATAATATTATACACTCATATAGACCAAATAGATCATCAAATTGTGTTGATTGCTATCAAGTAAAAGAAAGTGAAAATTTATATGAATGTTTTGAGTGTGATAAATGTCAAAATAGCAAATATTTATATAAATGTAATAATTCTCATTCTAGTTATTTTTTATGGAATTGCACTTGATGTCATGACTGTATTTTGTGTTATAATCAAACAAATACAAGTTACTGCATACTTAATAAAAATTATTCAAAAGAAGAATATAATGAGAAAATTATAGAATTAAAAAAGAATACAAAAATTGATTTTAGTATTTTTAATAATTCAGATACTAAAAATATAACAACAATAGGTTCAGAGAATTTTAACTGAAATTATATTTATAATTCAGAAAATATTTATGATTCTTTTAATATTTATGATTCAAGAGATTGTAAATATTGCTTCTGATTACATGATGTATCTGATTGTTATGATGTTGAATTCTTTTG
This sequence comes from uncultured Candidatus Peribacteria bacterium, assembly GCA_964527325.1. Lineage (GTDB taxonomy): Bacteria > Patescibacteriota > Gracilibacteria > BD1-5 > UBA6164 > UBA6164. The sequence goes on from CAZGNU010000050.1 coordinate 4,313, forward strand.
ATTTAATAATCTTAATCACGCATATGATTCACATGTAATATGAAATGGTTGAAAAAATATTTTGTTTTGAAATTCAGTAGTAAATAATAATACAAATATTTATTATTCAGAAAATATTTATAATAATTCTGAAAATATATTTTGATGTTTTTGACTTGATAATAAAAAATATTGTATTTTAAATAAACAATATAGTAAAGAAAAATATGAAAAACTTGTTCCAAAAATTATTAATAACATGAAAAAAGATTGAGAATGGTGAGAGTTTTTTCCTAGCAATATTAGTCCTTTTGGTTACAATGAAACTATTGCTATGGATTATTACCCAATAACCTCACCCCAACCCTCTCCTTTGGAGGAGAGGGAATTCAGGGGTGAGGTTTTAACTGGTCTGATTATGAACAACCATCATTAAAAGTTGATAAAATTATTCCAGCGAACAAATTACCAAAAAATATTAAAGATATTCCTAATGATATATTAAATTGGGCTATAAAATGTGAAGAAACAGATAAACCTTTCAGAATAATAGAACAAAAACTAAATTTCTACAGAAAACAATGAATAAGTATTCCAAAAAAACATCCAGACGTAAGACATAAAAACAGAGTAACACTCTGAAACCCAAGAAAATTATACAAATCTAACTGTGATAAGTGTAATAAAGATATACTTACTACTTATGATAACAATAGACAAGAAACTGTTTATTGTGAAGAATGTTATAAAAAAGAAATTTATTAACAAAAAAAGAATATTAATTTATTCTTTTTTTTGACTAAAAACAACTAAAACATATAATAAAATGTAATAGAAAATAATAATTTAAAAAAATGAAAAAAATAAACAAAGAAATTAAAAAAATAATGGATAAAAAACTAAAAAATAAAGCTAACTATAAAGCTTTTGAAAGATTAACTGAAAAATAAAATGCATTATATAAATATTGATGATTTAATACAAATTCATGATAGCATCCTTGAAGAATTTTGATGATTAAAATGAATTAAAGATAAACAACAATTAGAATCAATTCTACAACACATTAAAAATAATGAGTATTATCCAAATGTAATTGAAAAAACAACTCATCTATTTTTTTGAATAATAAAATTTCACTGTTTTAATGATTGAAATAAAAGAACTGCAATATGAGTGTTAACAGTTTTTCTAGAATTAAATTGATATATTATTCCTGATATTTTTGTTAAATTTGAAGATATTGCAATTTGAGTAGCAAAATGAGAAATAGATAAAAAAACATTAACAATTATTATAAAAACAATATTTATTAGTTTCAAATTTTAATAAAATAAATTAGGTAAAAAAATGGCAAAATTTTACGACACACTCCTTTGAGAATACATAAAAAATCCATGAATTAGGTGATTATCATTAGATAAACTATCACAAAAAGATTTTTGATATAGAATGATAAGTTTTGATGAAATTACAAATAAAAAGAAAATAGATTTTAGAGATGTGGACTTGAAAGAAGCTGCAATTTATTCTGGGGAAGATGTTTATATTACAAATAAATTATTTATAAAACAAACAGAAAAAAAAATTACAAAAAATAAAATATTAAATGATATTGAAATTCCACTTTTAAAAGTATTACAAAAAATGGAAATTGATTGAGTTTTTGTTGATCCTGATAGATTAAAATGAATTTGAACATTACTTGAAAATGAAATAGAAAAACTTTGAAAAGAAATTATAGAAGAAGCATGAGAAGAATTTAATATAAAATCACCAAAACAAGTTGGGAATATTTTGTTTGAAAAAATGTGATTACCGAAGTGAAAAAAAACTAAAACAGGATATAGTGTAAATGCTGAAGTTTTATGAAATTTAGCTCATGATTTTCCGATTGTACAAAAAATCATAGATTACAGACATTATACAAAAATACTATCAACATATGTAGATTGATTAATTGACCTAATAGATGAAAACTCATTAATTCACACAAGTTATAATACAGCAATTACTGCAACATGAAGACTATCAAGTACAAAACCAAATTTACAAAATATACCAAGCTCTAGTTGAATCGCATGAGAAGTCCGCGACGCATTTATTTCTAGGTTTGAATGAGGAAAAATTATGGCTTTTGATTATTCTCAAGTAGAAGTAAGATTACTAGCTATAATGTCAACTGATAAAAATTTATTAGATGCTTTTAAAAATGATCATGATATTCACCACAAAACAGCAGAATTCATCTTTCCTGATTCAGATATTACAAATACTGAAAGGAAAATAGCAAAAGCTGTTAATTTTTGAGTTATTTATTGAATAAGTTGATTCTGATTATCTAAAATGATTTGAGGATCTGTAAAAGATTGTAATAATTATATTAAAAAATTCTATGAATCATATCCTGAAGTAAAAGAATTTTTAGAAAAAATTGTTACTTGATGTGAAGAAAAAAAATACGTAGAAACTCTTTTTTGAAGAAAAAGATATATAAACTGAATAAATGATTTGAATAAAATGATCAAATCTTCAGCTGAAAGAGAAGCCAAAAATATGCCAATCCAATGAACAAGCGCAGATATTATAAAGTTTGCAATGATAAAAGTTTATAATTTTCTTGAAAAAAAGAAATTAAAGTCTAAGATGATAATGCAAGTTCATGACGAGCTAGTATTTGATACTTTTCCATGAGAAGAAAATATTTTAAAAAAAGAAATAGTAAATATTATGGAAAATATATTAAAAGATATTCCTATAAAATTAAAAACTGATATTTGAGAAGGAAACAGCTGGAAGGAGGCAAAATAAAAAGAACCCATCCCCTCGTACCTCGGTACTTCCCTTGGAAAGGGAAGAAATTTGATTTTTCCCCTTTCCAAGGGGAATACTCGAATGAAATGAGAGGAAGGGGTTAGAATCATAATAATTAACATAAAACATGACAAACTACACACAAGAAGAAAAAATAGATTACATTTTTAAAGAATTAAAATCTCAAAAAAGAGGTAGAATATTTAAGTGGTTATTTAGAATAATCATACTTTTTTTACTGTTTTTTGCATATAAAAACTTTATAGAATGACTTAATAGAGAAGAATTAATTGAAAATGCTGCATCAGGTATTTGAGAAATTGTACAACCAATAACTGAAAATATTTTAAAAAATATAATGGATTGACAAAAAATTGATACTTGAAACATTAATTCTCAAATTACTCCAGAACTAATTGATGAATTAAAGAAAATATTACAAAAATAAACATAAAAATATGATAGTAAAACTTATATATGCAATATTCTTAATCTGATGATGAGCAGCAATAATTAAATACAGAAGAACTGTAAAATCTTGGACAGGAAACTTTGTATGGGCTGAACATTATCTTTGAAGAGGTTGAACATACTTCATAATCCTACTTATATGACTATGTATGATATTTATGTGAGTATTATATCCATTTGGATGAATGGATGTATTTATGAATAAATAAATTTAATAATAACTAATAAAATATATGAAAAACTTAAAAAAAATAATATCGTTAATAATTTTAACATCAATTTTAACATTAAATAACAACATAACATTTGCTGCAGACACTAGCTGACTAAAAATAACCACAATAAATCTTTCTGAAACAACGAAAGTAACTAAAGCTGATATTATTAATTTTTTTGCTGAATATTATAGTTCACAAATTCCAAGTAGTTATAAATATATAAAAGTTAACTATAAAAATATTATTAGATGAACAAAAATTGAAGATTCACTCAAAAAATTGATTTATTTAGATTTAATAGCAAATAATAATATAAATTTTGAAACTAAAAAGGAATTAAATGCTTGGTGATTTTTTAGATTATCTGAAAAAATATTATGAATAGAAATTGTTGATGCTGAAACAAAAGAAGAATTACTAAATAGACTTACAACTAAAAAAGATATAAAAATTGTTTCAGATTTTATATGAAACAAAAATCTTAGTATAAATTCTAAAACTACAAATAAAGAAATAAAACAAAAACTAGCAATACTTTCTGATGTATATAAAACTTTAGTTGATTGACATTATAATAAAGACAATTTAGATGAATGAAAAATAATAGATTCAGCAATTAGTTGAATCACAAAATGAACAGAAGATAAACACACTGTATATTTTCCACCACTTGATAGTCAAAGTTTTAACGACTCATTATCATGAGAATATGAATGAATATGAGCTTATGTTGATATGGAAAAACCTGGTGCAGTAAGGATTATTTCACCAATTCCAGGATCTCCATCAGAAAAAGCATGATTAAAAGGTTGAGACCTAATAATAAAAATTGATTGAAAAGAAATTACAGAACAAAACTCATTAAAAGAGGTTGTTACATGGATAAAATGACCTGCAAATACAAAAGTAATTCTAACGATTGATAGAGATTGAAAAATATTTGATATTGAGGTTACAAGAGCAAAAATAATCATTACTGATATAGAATCAGAAATATTAAACTACAAAACATATTACCTACAAATTAAGAGTTTTTGAGAAAATGTATCAGAAGATTTCAAAAAAAATCTTGAAGAATTAAAAGAATTAAAAAATATTAATAAATTAATTATAGATTTGAGAAATAATTGATGAGGATATCTAACTGAAGTAACTGAAATGCTTTCATATTTTATAGAAAAGTGAGAAAAAACAGCAGTTGTAAAATATCACGACAAAGAAAAAAATTATATTTCTAGATGACATGAATTAATTGATTTTAGTAAATATAAAATTGTAATACTTCAAAACTCATGAACAGCATCAGCATCAGAAATATTAATCTGAACTATTAAAGACTATTATCCAAATATTGAAATTATATGAGAAAATTCTTACTGAAAATGATCAGTACAAGTAATTAAAGGTTATACTGATTGATCTATATTAAAATATACTATTGCAAAATGGTTTACTTGATTAACTGAAACATGAATAGATTGAGTTTGAATTAAACCAACCATAGAATTAGAATTCGATCTAGAAAAATTTAATAAAAATGGGTTTGATAACCAGTTAGAAAAAGCTAAGTTTATTAATTAAAAAATCCTGTCTATTATTTCTAACCCCTCCCTCTCACTATCGTTCGAGTACTCCCCTTGGAAAGGGGAGAAACCTAATTTCTTCCATTTTCAAGGGAAGTACCCGCAGGGGGATGGGTTCATATATAAGTACAAAAAATAACTACATAAAAATAACCTGTCATGATAAAAAAACTAATAATAACATTATTACTAGCAATAATACTAATTCCAACATCATTACATGCAAATAATGATATAAGCTCTCTTGTTAACAATTGGTTTGTAAAATTTTCACAGAAAATAAGTTATAGATATTCAGATTCTCAAGAAATTGCATATTTTGAAAAGTTTAGCACAAAACTAAACTATTTACTTGCGACTAAAAATTTTAATGAAGCTCAAATAAAAATAGTTGATGATGTGATAAAATTATCTAATGAAAGGGTATTTAAAATAAAAAGAAAAAATGAAGAAAGTCAGGTAAAAAACAAATTAAATACTAATGACTTATTAAGTGATTTTAAATATTTTTTATATAATCCAGAAAAAATATTTTTAGAAAATTGAGTTTGGTATACATATAAATTTGATCAACATTTAACTTTTCCAAAATGAACTACTATTAGAAAAGAAGATCTTGCATACAATTGAATAGACCCTAATAAAACAATTGTATTTTTAAGAGAAGATGATACCTTATGATTTGCAAATAATTATACAAAAATCAAATTAATAAGTGATAAGATCATTTACTGAATTCCTGATAAATTTAATTTTATGAACGAAATAAAGAATGATAAGAAAAAATCTTATTCTGAAACAGATAACCAATTTCAAAACTTAAGAAATATAACTAAAGAACTAACTCATAGAAAAAAAGAATCAGAAAAAATTAAAATTATTTATAATTATATCTTAGAAAATGTAGAATATCCTGAAAATTATTCTTTGTCTGATCCAAAAATATTCTCATGAATTGATACATTAAAAAATAAAATATGAGTATGTGAAGGGTATACAAAAATATTTTTATATATGCTAAATTTTGCATGAATAAATGATGTTGAAACTATTAGGTGATATGTAATAGATGCCCTGGACTTTCCTGATGTATGACATGCCTGGGTAAAAATTCGTAACAAATATTATGATCCTACATTTGATGATCCAGTATGACAAACTAGTACTAGAAATTATTCTGATTATAAATATTATTCACTACCTTTTGATCTTTTTTATACCAATAGATATGATTTTGATAAATTACCAGTTGAATTAAAAACAAAAAGCCATGATTATATTAAAGAACATATAGCAAGAGAAACTGAACCAATGGTTCTTAAATATAAATATTCTGGTTATAATATACTTAAACCATTTGTTTTAAAACTAGAAAATGCAATTGCATTAGATAAAAAACTTGATACTTCTGATTTAGTAAAAATAATGTGATCATATGAAGTAAATAATTTTAAATTTACAAAAAACTGAGTTTCAAACACAATTATAAATCTTAAATATTTTAAAATAACTGATGATAAAGTTGAAACTATTGTTGAACAAATAAACTATAATTTTGATTGAAAATATTTATTCAAATGGAAATTAGATGATTGAAGTTATGAATATAGGTTAGGGTATGATGTAATTCTGAAATAAATGAAATATTTAGAAAAAAATAATTCTTTTAGTGAAAACAACCTTTTATCATTAGATGAGGTTGTTTTATGAGCACTTGAATTATTTCAAACTAAAAAAATAAAAAAACTTGATATTTCAAATTTTTCAAAACCATTAATAGCCTGATCATGAAATGCAATAGTTACAGCTAAAATAATTTTTGCTTGAACTAATGCATTATTTTGTGACGAAACAAATTTTAGTGATTATATTAATAAAGACATTGACTGATTAATAATAACTTCGGCCTCATGAGAAAAGCATGCTGCAATATTTGCAAAAAAAGCAAAAGAAAAAGCAATAAAAACAAAGTTACTTACGTGTAATAAAAATTCTAACACAGAAAAAATAATATGAGAAAAAAATACAAGTGTAACTCCAAAAAACAGGGAGCCATATACGTATAATACTTCCACATATTTATGATGGATATTAACAGTTACATGAGAAAATCCAAAAATAATTCAAAATTATATTGAAACTAAAATTGACCCAATTTTAGAAAAAATCAATTTCTCTAATTATGATTCATACCTACTAGCTACACCAAATAAATTCGCACAAGTAAACAAACTTTGAATACAAAATTTATAGAACTTTTTGGTAGAAAAGTAGCTCGTGATATTTTTTCATACGAACAATTAAAACATGCAATAACAGTAATTCCTCACTACAAAGAATTAAGTATCTCTTTTTGAAAACCTGATTTTGATTTTAAATGATCACATATAAATTTTTCATTACCTGAAAATTGTAACACATGAACAATGATGGCAATCTGATATTATGTTATCTGAAAAATTCAAAATTCACACCCACAATATTTTAAAGAAAATATATGAAAATATATAAGTGATATAAATAAAACTAAATTTGGGAAAAATATGAAAGTTATAGTTTAATATAATTAAGTTACACAATAAAAATCACCCAAGTAAAGCCTATTTTGACAAAAAAGTTGGCTTTTTTTATGAATAATAATATAATAAAAATATTATTATTAAG
>CAZGNU010000051.1:0-11888 GCA_964527325.1 uncultured Candidatus Peribacteria bacterium
TTTCTTTTACAAAAGTTTTTGCTTCTTTCCATGTGCGTATTGATTTAATGGAAAGATAAGTTACTATGAGAAAGAATAAAGACACATAAAAAGAATATCCTACCCATACTAAGACTTTTTGTGAAGATATAAAGTTGTTCATCGCTATGGCAAAACTAAGAACAAAGTAAGCGAAACAAAGTACCATTAGTATCATTTCCGCTATCTCTTTCCCAGTTGCTTTCCACCAGTCTTTAATTTTATCCTTTGCCAATTCAATAAACTTTTTGAAGATTAGTTTAGTTTTGATTTTCATTTTCTTTCTCCTTTTCTTTTACAAAAGTTTTTGCTTCTTTCCGTGTACGTACAGCAAATTTCTTCTCTATAACTTCGGGATATTGTTGCCAGATTTTGCCATCAATTTCTTTTCCGTTTAATTTTTTATTCCGTTTCACTTTGTCGGCGCCCCAGGTCCCCCATTGTTTAAAGAAAAAAGCAATATCCTCTTTTTCGCATTGTTGTTTAATATTTACAACCCATTCTTTTTCCATTGGTCTTGCTTTGTTCCCACTTTCACCGCCAACAATAACCCAATCAATATTTTTTAAATTCAATTTGCCTAAATCTTCAAGTAATGGCTCTATCGAAAGAAATAATACGCTTGCATGCAGTTGTCTCAACTTATCAATTCTCGGCAAACCTTCTTTTTGATTTTCAACAGTAACACCCAACCAAATATTTTTTGGTATTTTTCGTTGCGACAAATATTCAAACATTCTGTCTGCTCTTTTCGTCAAAATTTGATAGGTATGATGTGGCGTTTCTTCAATGACCTTAAATATTTTGTTTAAATATTCTTCTGGCATATCCTTATGAAAAATATCACTCATTGAATTTACAAAAAATACGGTTGGCTTTTTTCTTTTACAAGGGTCGTTTAGTCTGCTTAGAACGGGATTGAATTTAAAGCCGTTTTCATAGCCTTCTACGCCCATAGCCTGCAAACGAATTGCCATTGTTTCGGCATAGCAATTTTTACAGCCTGAACTAATTTTAGTGCAACCTGCCGATGGATTCCACGTTTGCTCTGTCCATTCTATTTTATGTGCCATCGTCTAACCTTTTATTCTCCTTTAATTATTTGATTTCTATGCGTTCCTTCTCTATCAATGATGCTCCAGACACTTTTTCGCCGTTTTTAAGCGCAGTTTTGATCAATGCTTTATCTGCTTTTTTTACGATTTTGATGAATGTCTCTGGCAACAATTCCTCCGCATCAACTTGAACAGATTGTGATTTTTTTATCCAATATTTGTGAAGATTTGTCTTGATGAACAAATTTCCAGACGCATTCTTCTCGCCAATTTCATTTACAACCCAACGAACGATTTCGTGCAGCCTGTCAATTGCATTCAACCGTGATTTAATCTTTTTCTTGTATTCATCTATCAGTTCCTTGTGGTGATTGACAGCACCCTCCAGCATTGAAATTTCAAGGCGGATTGACTGAATCATGCGAGCAATATTGTCGGATTTGACAATCTGAGCATTGCGCAGTTCATCCAGTTTTTCTTCCAACTCCGCAGACAATTCACCCTCGTTCGCAATAAGAATTTCAATCAAGGAACGATATTCTCTGATTAAATCTACTGTTCTTGTGTTTTTTATTTCTTCCATTTTCTTTTTATTTCTCCTCTCAATTATCGGGTTCTAACTGTTCACCGTACCCATCGTATTCAATGGTTGGGTAACGGTCTTTTTTATATGGATATCTGTCTGAATTATAACAGGTATCACAATATAAGCCTGTGAATATTCCATAATAATCCGACCTTGCCCATTGGTGGTGGGTTATTGGTCGAATTCCTTCTTCTTTTTTCTCACACCCTTGACAACGTATCTTCATTTTATTTCTCCTTTATAACTCCGTAATATAATTATCAACAATATATTTAGCTTCTGTATATAGCTGAAATTCACCTAATTCATCCAAACGATCTTTAGAGATTTCAGTGATCCATCCATTATTGATTTTGAAATAATAGTAATTAGTATCTTCATTAACCAATTCAGGCACAGCAAAGGGATTGGTTGCTGTAATTTCTCTGAATAGTTTATTTAGTTTATTCATTTTATTTCTCCTTTATTGCTTTTTAACTGTTTTAAAGTGCTGTTGCCAGCTACTATAATATAACACTTTTTTTACAACATGTCAAGAGAATTTTACAAAAAAAATAAATTTTTTTTATGATTTAACGCATCCCACAATTTAAGCATTTTTTCTCTTGGAATTTTCCAAGGCGCTTAAAGTGATCTAAAAAAACCGTAGAATAATTCTTGTTTCCTGCTGAACGCTCGTTGTTATAAATCCTACGGCATTTTGGACAAAACTTCACATCGAATTGTTTCGGCGGTAGTTCTCTTTGTCGTTTTCGGCAGTGTTGTGGCTGCTTGTGATAAATATCCGCATACCACCATCCATTTTCTGCGTTGCAATAATCGTTACTCATATTCCTCCCTTATTTTTATTTCTGTGTAATTTTCACCATAAACTTTTTTTGCTTCAATCGAAAAGATTTGAGAGTCATCGCTCCAAAAATTGCGATTAAGTGCATCCATCACGAATTTCACTAAATTATCAATATCTGGCTTTGTTGTGTGGTTCTTTGGTGATGTGGCTTTTAGTTTCCCAGAACGATAATGGCTTTTCGGTCGCTGAAACGAAAAGGTTAGAATCAAGTGGACATTTTTGTAAGGTTTTGTTGGTTTGTGTTTTAATGCCATTAGCAGGAACTCTGCTTTGTCTTTTTTGCTCGGATCGTATGTCCACCCTTTTCTTGTGTGTCGATGCCTCTGTTGTGGCTTTGGTACTGCTTTAATTACGATCGTCGTATCCATAGTCCATTATCCTGTCTTTGATAATCACTCTGTTTCTCTCCTTCATCTATCTTCTTTAAAATCTGGTCATATGTAAATTCTTTTTGCGTGGAATTAACCGTATCTTTCCATCGCTCATTCCTCAAATAATTTTTTAATAGCGGACAAAAATTATTGTTTGGTAATTGTCCGCTTTCTTTTTGTTTTTTAATCGCCTCTATAATATCCATTGCCAACTGATCATGAACCTTGATTTGATTCCAAACTCGAGCGGCACTTTGGATGTCGTTCAGGTTCGGGTATAAATTCACAATCATCTCCCAGCGAGAACGCAACCAGATAAAATTGCTCGTATATTCTTTTTCTTTCTTTTTAATTCTTTTTAATTCTTTGTTTGTGTCCATTTGATGTTCATTTGATGTTCGTTTGATGTTCATTTGATGTTCGTTTGATGTTCGCCCGTTTTGGTAAGTCTCGTAATTACAAACAGTTAGGTATGTCGTTTTGTTGTCCGATTTCAGTTCAATCATAGAATCATTTTCGAGCAGAAGCAAGAATCGCCTTGTTTTGCTTCGATTCCAGCCGAATTTCTTCGCCCATGTCATTGTGGAATTACACGACTCACCTCTCTTGCAGGTGACAATTCTATCACCGAGAAGTACTTTTTTTTCATCATGATTGACATCCATCAGAATTTCCAGCCACGCTTTCAGTTTCTCCGAGTCAGACCACAGCCAGTGCTGTCGGAGTTTTCTGTGGATGAGAATGTAGCCGCTCATATCAGAGTAACCGAGACATTGGCGGCAGAGAGTAGCCGTCTGAACCTCACGATTTCAGATGTCTCGGTTATGCGTAGTTTGTCTCTCATTCCCATAATTGCAATTTACTCGTCTTCCTCTATATCGAGCAAATCATCATGTAATTCGCACCTCAAAATAACCTCCTTTGCTTTTTATCTTCGAAATACTCATATTTTGCCTTTTGAAGCCCTTTTCTTGCAATCCTTATCCCTGCCTCTCTTTCAATGAGATTTTGGATCGTAGCATCTAATTCCTGCGGATTTTCGGCAAGCCAATAACCTTTTGCACCGCTGCAAATAGGAAATCCCTCTTTTCGTAGATTATGGATCGCAGAACGAATTTCAATTCCCTTTTTTGCGAATTTTCGCTCTAATCGATCCGACAAAATCGGATTAGGATGTACAAGAAAGTGGTTTTTAATTTGGGATTCGAGAATCATTAGAACGGGACTTCGTCAGAAAATTGATCGGATTCTTCGTTTTGATTTGGGTTTTTTCGCAGTCCCAATTCCTTGTCGGCGATATCTTTTGGCTTACCATCCATATTTTTAGAAATCCACTGCAAATAGCCCATGTCCAACTCTGCCCACGCAACCCCTTTGTGTTTTCCAAACCATACAACCGAGTCGTCTAAATTTTGCCGCTCTCCTGAGTTTTTCCATTCTCCTTGAGTGTTGGTGTTAGATTCGGAAAAACTCGCCGTATTGCTATCGTTTTGTCGCCCTACATACCGATTGTCATCGAACCTCCCAAGAAAAACATCAGCATTGAATCCAAGTCGGGATAATCCCTTTGTGATTGCATCTGTAGAAAGTTTCTTCACGACATCATCATCTACTTTTTCTTCTTTGTCCACAAGTTTTGCACAAGTAGAAATCGGGAACTGTCCTCGTTTTTCGTCAAAAACATAAAACAGAATGGCAGAATACAACAAGACCTTCCCATTATAGAGAGGCGTAATAATCTCATTTTCAATGCCCCACCCTGTGCCAAACCGCCCGAATACTTCAGTGGCGGCGTGGAATTGATATTGTGCATCGATGGCGGTAAAGCCCCCTCGCCGCTTAACCTGTTTTACGTATTGTTCGTCTGTCGTACAAACAGAATCCCACAATTTAGTGTTTTCATTTGTCATTTTGTTATCTCCTTTTTAATCGAATGAATTTTCTCTTCCAAGGAAAGGCTTTCTGTTTGAAGGTCGTTGATGCCCTGTTCCAATTCTTCCAGCCTTTTCTTGTTGCTATTCTGTAAGAAAAAGAGATTTTTAATTATGTTTTTTAGTCTCATTTGATTCTCCTTTTCTTTTTGCTATTTCCTTTTTGTTGCGAAATAAGGCTAAACGCTGCCATTCTAATTGACTTTTTCGCCAATAAACCAGCATGGTATTGTAATATGCAATGGCAAGATTTCTGTCTTCTGTTGATAAAAGGGTGTCAACCTCACCGCTCTGTCTTGTTACTTTTATTTCCCACATATAATCTCCTTTTTTAAAAATGAGAGCCGACACGAGAAACAAGTCAAAGGAGAAGAAAAAAACAAAAACTCGTGCCAGCCCATCAAAACTTTTCCCACAAAAATGAATATGGAACGCCAAGAACTTCTGCAAGCCTTTTACGATATTTTTGCAAAACCCGACGATTACCACTGATCCATAATGAAACAAGGCTGTTTGATACGCCCATTTTCTCGGCGACCCAACCTTTTTTTCTTCCCGTTTCGTCAATAACTTGTTTTAAATTGCTGTTATCCATGCCCATAATATAACACTTTTTTTGTATTATGTCAAAATAATTTTACACAATAAATAAAATTTTTTTATGAATAGAATGGATACCATGTGCCGCTTGACTTTACTATGCCGTTTTTTCCAACGATCAAATCAATAATCCAAAAGCCAGTATGGAATGCGATTCGCTTCCCTCTTGCCCATTTTGATTGTGTCTGGATAGAGCCGATTGAATAAGTATGGATAAATCGCTCAAAAATATAAATGGCTTTGTGTGTGTGTCCTGCGAAAATTGCGCTTGGCTTTTCGCCGCCAGTTAGGCTTTCGATAAGTTTCTGCAAGCGATAACTCAAAGCGTAACTATTGCCATCGAGTCCGTGCCACAGTTTTAAGGTCGCTTTTCCTTTTAGATTTATGTTTCCTTCATCATGTCCAAGATAAGTCGCACCAATCGAATCGCAGACATCCTGAACAATATTTGCCCCATTAGATTTCATAAACCAAAAATCATGATTCCCACTAATAACAAATAATGGCAGCGGACATTCCCTGAACAAACGAATCGCTTCTTTCTTTTGTGCTGCATATCCGAGATGAGAACACTCATAAATATGTCCGGCCCTGTTACTCATCCCTTCGGTTACATCTCCAGAATGAGTTACGAATTCGACTCCTTCTTTTTCGAATTGTTCATACGCTTGGAAAAGAAAATCTGGCTTCGTGTATATAGAGCCAATGTGAGTATCAGAGATTGCACCAATTCGGATTCGTTGCCCTGTAAAACCTACGACTGGCACTTTGTCCATCCCAGCCATCACCCGACCGCCCTTGGCAATTGCTTTTAGTTCAGAATCACTATATTGTTCGACAATTTGTTTTAAAATGGATGATTGGTCGAGGTCCAGAGTGAGACCTCGTCTTCTTGCTTCTCTCTTATATCTGGAAATTGATTCGTGCGCCAAACCAAAATTGTCGCAAGTTTCCTGTTCAGAATGATTTTGGAGATATGTTAAGACTTCTTTGAGTTTTTTGTCTTTTATTTGCATTTAAAAGATGGGAGCAGCGAAAAAGGAAGAAACGCCACTCCCTGCAGTACTGCTATTTTTTTAATTCTTTCGTGATGTCCGAAAGTTTGGTTAGTCGTGCAGAGAATGCTGCGCCGACCCAAAACACCCACGCACCCATAATCCATTCGTACAATTGTGGGTCAAGCCAATCAAGATAAAAGCAAACCGAAGTTATCATTGCGCCAACAATCCCGATTTGTCGTTTTTTGCTGTTTGCGCCAATAAACAATCCGGTGATGTTTTGAATTAGTTTCATCTTACCCTCCTATTAAATGTTTTACTATCCCGAAAAGAACGCTCGCAATCAAACTAACAAGAAACGCTGTTGTCCCAATTTTTGCTTTCAGAGAGTTTCTCCAAAATTCCAATGATATGATTCGACCATTCGTTTTTTTGGCTTCTTTCAGTATGTCTTCTACTTTTTCGTGAATCACATCAAACCGCTCAAATAACTGTGTAAACTTTCGTTCTTGTTTCAGTGCCTCGGAGTTTCGCTTCTCTTCAGCCTTGTCTAATTTACGCAAAATTCTGTCTAAATCAGGCATTTTATTTACTTTCTGCTGTCCATAGCACTTTCTTACCGTGTTTTCTTGGTTTCATATCTATATGAAAATGACGACTGCCAATTTCAATCCCAATAAATCCGACCCGTAACAAGGCTTCGAAAATTTGTCTATCAGTTGCAGGGTTATCTCTGGCAATATCTATTGCCAGTCCTTTTTTGTGCGCCGACCGTGAATCCCCACCAATATTTTGATTGTGGTCTTCGCATCGATACGCAGAGGTTACCACAAATGGGACACCAGCAATAACACGAGCCGCCTCAAC
Organism: uncultured Candidatus Peribacteria bacterium; assembly: GCA_964527325.1. GTDB lineage: Bacteria > Patescibacteriota > Gracilibacteria > BD1-5 > UBA6164 > UBA6164. Next base: position 7,277 of record CAZGNU010000051.1, read on the forward strand.
TAACTGCATGAAAGGAACGCTCATTTGCTCTTTTCCACAACATGGACAAACTAATTCTTTTTTGTTGAAATGTGGAGTCATTCTATCCCCATGCGATTAGTTTTATTTTTGAGTATGATTTAGCCGAAACAGATTTTGCGTTGATTGCTGTCATGATGTTTGTATCGCCATCACTTACCCCATGGTTTTGTGAGCCGCTAAAAGCAGATTCGTAAAATGCACTCACTACAAATTCAGCATCTGCTGGACAACCTGTCATTGTCAATGCCCCTGTTTCGTAGTTTATTGTTCCAGTTCCACCATCAGAACGGGCCAAAGTTCCATCACCGTTGTCAATTAAGAATACAGATGTATTGGGTCTGCCGATGTTATTCTCTGTTTCGTAAATTGTATCGTCTGGGAGTTCAGCATCAACTGCATATTGCATATCTGCATCAGCAGGAATTTGTCCGCTTCCAAATAAAGAAGTTCCAGTCGTCCCATCGGTCAAAGCGATGGCACTTGTTGATAAATGAGAATCAGAAGTAAAACGAATATCACCTCCAACTAAAGTAACGGTTACTTCTGCATTATTATCGTCTAATTCATCTTGGATTTTCGCAATCACACCATTCGTGCCACCCCAGTTTACATTACTCGAATCTGTCGTAATATCATATTCAGTTACACCGCCCACATCTTTATTTATTTTAAAATAATACTGTGTGCTTGCCGTTAATCCTGTGTCTGTTGAATTGGTTTGTGCATCCATTCCGAGGTCTTGGTATCCAGCGTTGTAGAATTTTACGGCAACAGAACCGCTAACAACCCCAGCGGCAATTGCATTAGAAGTTCGTGCGTAACCAAAGAAATTAGAACAACTGAATTTTCCGTTTTTATCTGTTTTTACAACAGAATCGTTTGGATATTCAGTATTGTAAAAATAAAAGTAAATATCAGTGCTATCATCGTGTTGAACACCAGATGTGCCTAACTTGCCTCTTTGAACTGTCAAATCCTCATCATCTACTGCTGTAACTTTTAAGATTTCATCGTCAATTTGTATGTAATCATTTACCTTAAAATAATCACCATCCGTAACTGTTAAAGTAGTGTCGTCTGATGCAAATGCCTCTCCCTCGTCGATGTTGGCTGTTGAATCTAACTTACCTGCTGTGGCAGGTACTACATTGTCTAACTCGTCTGCGTTAGAGCCAGACGCTCCATCAATATCTAAAAATCTCACATTTGAAAAATAAATAAGTTCGTTCGGTAATAAGATTTGGTTTATATGCCTCGTATCAATAACAGGGGTATCTGGGTCTCCATCAGTCCAAACCCCCATCGAATACTTTAGTTCCGCAGGAGTCGTAGATATGTTTTGTATTAACATCCCCCTGCAATCTTCCATGTTTTGACTGTCTTTTGAGCCGGGATTGAAGCCAACCAATCTCAGATTTACAGCCCCGTGAGTCAATTCTTGTTCTATTTTGAACATTTCTTTATATGTTTTTGTGTCCGTAACCGAGAAAGTTTCCTCGCCAGCCACCATCGTAATTGTTGTTTGTAGTTCAGCCATTTAAGCCTCCTCTATCGTTATGTATCCGCCATAAATTACATCCGTTGTTGCGGTTGTCCCCACTCGGATTATCAAATAATTAGTGGTCGAAGAAGTTACGTCTGTTATATCATGTTCTGTATTGCAAGCCATCCCGTCAGATTTTACAACAGCACTTGTGCCGTCAATAAATCCCTCACGAACCGTTGCGGCTCGTGCTTGCGAACAATACACCATAGCATTTGTTGCCTTGAATCCAGTAGGGATTGGAATGTAAGCATATAATTCTAATGACGATATCGTTACACGAGTACCATAAGAAGCGTCCTCATCTTCAACAGCGACATTGTAATAAGACTGGTCATCATTTGGCATAAAATCGCTTGGCAAAATTTTTATTCTTGTCGGCGAATTGTTCCAGCCTGCTTTCGAATCGACATAAGCCTTGATTGATTGTTGGCTCGCCAACGCACCAGCACTATCGGAAGCCAGATCATCCTCGTCTAAAAACAAAGACCCGTTTATCGTTGAGGCATCTGAATCAACCCCAACCAAAACAACCCCTGCTTTAGTAGCAACAGCAAAGGCTTTGTTTGTGTCATCGTTTTGAGGTTGTACTTTTACGCCATCGTCAGAAATTTGCAGCGCAGAAGAAGTCCCATCGGCACTCTTGACAGTTTTTAATGATGTGCCAACGCCATCGTTGGAATTGTCAAGTTGCAAGATATCTTTGTAAGTATTACTCGGTCTCTTTCCTGTGAAACTCATCACCAACTCTCCCTTATATTTAATGAAATTTTATAGACTCTATTTGCCACCTGTTCTTTTCGGAATGTTTTCATATCAAAGCGTGCTATCGCAAAATCCGACACCTCGTTGTCTGGCTGAAAAATAAACGGAAGATGACCTCCCATCGTCTTGTGAACAACATCAGAAAAGAAATTAGACTCATCCTCTGAGTAGGCACTCGGTTCTAAATCACTCTCTGAAACATAATTAAAACTCAAATTCCAAACTCTTCGACCTGAATAATGCCAATCGTCATCACCCTCCAACTGCCAAGCATCCAAATCGCCCCATTTAGGCGGCTTAACCCAATTGGCATGACTCAAAGTAGAACCGCCTTTTGCCGTTATTTGTTTTAACCCGTATTCTCTTCCAACAGATAACGATAAGTCTGGAGAAAATGGCATATCGTAGTATTTTCCGAAAACAACAGACCCAATCTGGTGAGATGTATTCCCTGTCTGCCAAAGTCGAAAGGTTATTGTATCCGTATCGTCAAAAGGGTTGAATGTCCCAATAGAATACCCCTTCTTGATTGCACAGAAGCCAGAACCATGCGAGGAAGCGTTAATTATTTCTGTTGTATTCTGTGCATTCGTATCATCATTAGCATATATCCGCATTCCTGCCGATGTGCCGCCCCCATGATGGTATTCGGTGTACCCGTGATTTAAAACCGCCAAGAAATTTACACCCTTGCCGTTCCCAGAGATAGATTCTTCGTAGTAGTTCTGGTCGTTGCTTCCTACCAATTTTTTTTGAGATGGGTTTAACCGCCATAAATTATTTTGTGCGGTTTGATTCCCAAGTGCTAACCACCACTCACCCCAATTTACATAAAATCTTGGTGTGCCTACATTCCCATAACTCACGATGTCCACCCCCTATCCAAATCTTCCCATTTTTTCGTCAAATCTTCCCAGTTAGTATTCAAGCGTTCCCACAATTGGATATTTTCTAACTCAATCACTACTGGAATTTTCTCTGCGTCCCAACTCGCAACTATCACATCAAAGACTTGAAAATATCCCGAATAAGCCCCTAAAAACTCTGGAAGGTCGCTTACCCCTAAAGAATAAATAAGTATCTTTTTTGCCCCCATTGCGGCTGTCCAGTCGTCAGGTAAAGCCCAATCAAAGGTTGGTTTTCCTCTAAAAGCAATCTCAATGCCTGCAATTGCCCCATTTGATTCTATTCTTAACTGTCCATCGCCATAAAACAATTTGGCTGTGGTTGGTTTTGGTTTTGCTTTGTTTTTCATTCTTCTAATATCAGATTTACAATCTGTATGATGTCAAGCACATTTATCTGCCCATCTTCGTTTACATCGGCTCTCACAAATTCTGCCTCTGTTGGGACGGCTGCATCCAATGTGAAATTTGCACATTTAATTGCGTCTAAAACATTTACTTTCCCATCTCCGTTTATATCGCCGAGAATACCTTGTTCGGGTTCTTCATCACCCTCGCCTGTCCCTGCTGTTAGTTTATGTAATTGAATGGTCTTGAGTTTCACTTTGTCGATTGATTTTGTACTCCCAATCACCATGAAATACGGATAAATCCATTGCCCATTGCGTGTATTACCGACAGTATAGTCTTCTCCGTATGCTTTCATGCCACCAAGGAGTTCATCAAAGCAAATTATATCCCCTATTTCTACATCCAAATAATTCAAAGGAAGGTTTAGTCCAAATATATTGTGTTGGTTACAATACCAAGCAAGCAAGAAGTCTTGTAACTTTCCTGCTGTTTCTTCGTCTCGGATATATTCGGCTTCGAACTCATATTCGCTTTCAGGATGAGACCCATCCTCTTCCACCTGCAAGCCGTAAAAATCCATCGAATAGCCGCTAAATAAATCAGTAACAGACTTCCAATTTTTGTTTTTCATAAATTCGTCTGTAGCGTAATCTTTTTCGTACAAGATTTTTACTCGTGTTTTTACATCTTCAATATTTGTTCGGGAAAGACTGTAATCAATGACATCTTCCGCCTTGATTATGTGATCAACATCACTATAAGTATCCTTAATTTCAGCAAAACCAAAATTACCATCATTCTTGAACACAGGAATAAATGGAGTGTTGCTTGCTATTTCCTCTATTAACTTTTTGCTATCTATTTTCTTAGATACGGTAAAAGCAGTTTTCCAATCTGTTGAAATCGGGTCTGTGTCATTAGAGAAACCCAATTCATTCGTAACTATATCCGCTATTTGGAATGTGGGTTGCCGATAATTATCAATATCACGCCCTCTAACATTCGCAAAATAATCTCTGGCAAATGG
>CAZGNU010000052.1:0-11679 GCA_964527325.1 uncultured Candidatus Peribacteria bacterium
AAATAGAAACAACTAATCGTTGTTTCTATTTACACAGTTTATTGCACAGTCTCTAGTCTTATTTTTTGTATATAATTAAATGATATTGATTCAAAATTCTTTTAGTGTTTTAGTTAGGTCATAAAGAGGTAATCAAATTACGTTGGTATAATCCCCTTCTATTTTCTTTACAATCACTGCTCATAATTCCTGGATAGCGAATGCTCATGCTTTATCTAGTGGTTCTCAAGTTTTCACGTAGTTTTCTATTTCAGAATCACTTAATTCTTTAATGTACACTTTAGTTTCTACTGCTTTTGATACTTGCTTTCCGTTCTTTGTATCAATTATTGTAAATCAAGTTATCACAGATAGAGTTTTACCTCTTATTTTTCTAAGAGTTTCTTTTGCTACTTTGTCAGTATGAGGTTTTCAAAGAATTTCATTTTCTAGAGCTATAAAAGTGTCAGCTGCTATTATTATAGTGTTTATTTTTTCTTTTAGCTCATTTATAACAGCTTCAGCCTTCCCTTTTGAAAGGTGTTTAGCTAGTTCTAATGGATGCATATCTAGAGTCATGTCTTCTTCGTAGTCTGGAGATATGGTAGTGTATTCCAGATTTAGTTTTGAAAGTAGTTCTTTTCTTCTTGGTGATGTTGAGGCTAGGATTAGTTTTTTCATGGTTTTTTATTATTAAATTATATTTTTATTTTATTATATATTTGACAATATATTGATAATATTTATAATACTTTTACTTAATTTTCATATTATAAACAAAAAAAAAGGGGATTCAAATATGGCTGATAAATTAACTGTGTTGTCTGTAATTCATGATAAGGTATGGGAAATTAGAACTATATGTGATGGTAAAAAACATTACGTGCTTGTTTCTAAGAATAAAGATACTGAATCAAAGGTGGTTATGTCTGCTAAATGCAGATGTGCTACATCTGGTGACGATTTACCCGAACACGTGCTTGAGGCAATTAATCAGGCTCAGAAAGAATAGAGTTTATAGTTAAGTAAAAGTATACCATAAATACTTATGGTATACTTTTTTGTTTTATATTTTTCTACTCAACATAAACTTCCCTCGGCTTACTACCATTTGGTGGACCAACGACACCTAATTCTTCTAATATATCTAAAACCTTTGCAGCTCTAGCGTATCATAGTGAAAGTTTTCTTTGTACTAATGAAGTTGATCATTTTTTTGCTTCTTTTACTACTTGGATTGCTCTTTCTATTATTTCTGGGTCTTCATCTTGGTCTCCTTTGTAATCTTCTAGTACTGATCAGGCTAATTTTGATTTTCATTCTGTAATTTCTGATATTTGCATGTTGTCAAGCATGTCTGGATCAACAGTGAGTTTAAGTTTATTTACAACAGCTTCTACTTCAGATGTTTCTACAAATACTCATTGTACTCTTTCTGGGGCTATTGCTCAGGTTGGGTGATAAAGCATATCTCATTTTCATAGTAGTTCTTCAGCTCATCATTTTCAGATAATTGTTTTTGAATCTACACCTGAGGCTACGGTAAATGCTATTCTTGATGGTATATTTGCTTTAATAAGTCATGTTACTACATCAACAGAAGGTCTTTGAGTTGCTACAATTAAGTGAATTCAAACAGCTCTAGCCATTTGTGTAATTCTTGAGATTAGTTGTTCTACTTCTTTTTTGTTTCAACTCATCATTAGATCAGCTAATTCATCTATTACCATTACAATGTATGGTAATCTATCTGCTTTTTTTGTTTGTTTTTTGTTGTATTCTTGTAGATTTCTTGCTTTTGCTTTCATTGCCATATCATATCTTCTTAGCATTTCTGCCACACACCATTTTAAGGCATTTAATGCTTTATCAGGATTTGTTATAACTGGAGTAAGTAAGTGAGGTATTCAATTGTATACTGATAATTCTACTCTCTTTGGATCAACCATTATCATTTTTAATTCACTTGGAGAAAATTTATATAGCATTGAAATTAAGAATGCATTCATTCATACAGATTTACCTGAACCAGTTTGTCAGGCTACCAGAATATGAGGCATAGCTGCTAAATCTCAAATAATTATTTTTCAACTTACATTTTTACCTAATGCAATTGGAATTTCATTATTTCTAGCATTGAATTGTCTTGTTGATAATATTTCTTTTAGTCAAATGATTTCTCTACTTGAGTTTGGTACTTCTATACCAACTACACCAAGACCAGGAATAGGGGCTTGAATTCTGATAGATTTTGCATGTAGAGCTAGTGCTAGATCTTTTTTAAGGTTAACTATTTTTTGAAGTTTGACTCATCTTTTTGGTTTTAGTCTATATTGAATAACTGTTGGTCCTACCTCATATCATTCCATTGAAACTTCAATTCTAAATTGCAATAGTTTTTCTTGAATTTCTATTTCCTTTCTTCTAACTTCACCCGGATCAATTTTTACGTTTGTAGAATTGTCTTTTAATAGACTAAGTTCAGGAAAATGCCAATTTTTAAATTCAGGATTTCTGACTATTTTTACTTCTTTTTCAGGTTTTGATTTTGTAAATATTCATCAAATTTTACTTGGTTTTTTCTTTTCTATTTTTATTTTCTTTGGTGCATCTGTTAGATTAAGTTGATTTGATTGTTTTGATTTTGCAAGTAATTTTTTCTCATTTTTCAACTTTATCATTAAGTCATCAAGTTCTCTTTGTTTTTTATCCATCTTTTTTTCTTTTCTTGTGCTTGTATTTGATCACCCCATTTCTGATTTAAAGGTATCCTTAAGTGATCATAAGCTTGGTCTAAATGAAAACAGAGTTTCAAGAAATGTTATAGGATTAAATCTAAATAGGATTGTTAATGATAGTAGTAATAATACGGTAAAAGTAAATCATGTTGCTCATCTTCAAAGTAAATCTTCTGCTATTTTATAATAATTAAATAATCAGTAATAAGAGTCATCAAAAAAACCAACTAATGTAGTTAATGATGATAGATATATAAATAAACCAATTAATCTATAAAAATTAAATTGTAACCCCCTGTCTTTTATTAAAAAAACTGAAAGTAATATTGCTACAGGAGAAAAAATAATTTTATAATATTCTCAAAACAATTCACCTAGTATATTATATATTTGATATCATATAGTTGATTTTATATCTGCAATTATTGCTAGCACACCAAAAAAAACAAAAAAAGTGATTGCTACATATTTTTTATGTTCATTTGTAAATCTGAATTTTGGAGTTTTTTTTGTATATTTTCTTTTGCGAAGAGGCACGTTTTTTATTTATTAGCTAATTAACTGCTTAACTATAATAATAATTTTAGTTTTGGCAATAAAAAAAGATTTTTTTCACCCCTAAAAGAGATAATTTTAATTATCTCTAGGTTAGGGTAATTATTCCCAATGTAAAACTATTATTATTTATTTTTTAATGACTATTTAAATACCCCTAGAATACTAAGGTCTGCATGTATTTTGTAATCATTTATATTATATATTATGCTGCTGCTTGTAAAGAGTCGTCAGCAGTATATCTTTTTTCTAGTTTTTCTAATACATTAGAAATTGTAATTTTTTGAGTTGTTTCATTTTGTATTTTTGCAATTTTTTCTGAACTAAGTCATAGTTTTTGTGCAAGTTCAATACTTACTGGTTTCTTTTCAAAAACTACTTCATTTTCATTTTTCATTCAAAATACATCCATTAATTTTTTATTCATATCATCACTTGTTTTTGTGACAGGTTTATTTACACTTGTTTCCTTTGGAATTTTAAGTTGTTTTTCTTGTTTTTCTTGTTTTTGTTGAGTTAATCCTCAATCAAATATTTTTAAAGTATTCATAATTTTATAATTATTTGTTAAAATTTGTTTCCTTTTTTTTATTGACTAAGTATATCTTCTATTCTTGAATAGAAACTTAATTCTTCTTCAGTTATTTCATTTATATATGAAATGTTTTTATTTTTTACTTTATTTGACATAATGTTTTTTTAAAAATTAAATATATTTATTATGCTAAAATTTCTTTTAGTCTTTTGTTGAATTTTTCCATTTGTTCTTCAGATATGTGATCTAATTCTATATCTGTTTTAAATTTTCAATTTTTTATTTTTTCCATGATATTTATATTATTAATTTAAAGTAAGATAAGATTTTGCAATCTTGTTTAGAGTTTTAGCAATAAAGTATGCTCACTCTCATCTGGTTATTGTTATATCTGGTCTAAAGTATTTTTCACCAAATTGATCTTTCCATTTTGTATTTTCATCAAATACTATTGCTAATTTTTGACTTGTATTATAGTCTATATCTCTATAATCAACCTTTCATTTATTAGTATTTTCTGTAACTAAATATGTATTAGTTAGGTCTAGGAATTCTTTTCTGGTAACTTTTTTTGTTCTACTTGAATATGGTATAGCTTTTTTTACTTTAGTTATATTGTTTTCTAAAATTTGTTTTGTTTCGTTATCATATACGTCGTTTATCATTACGTGTAAAGCATTTTCTACCCAGGTATAAGCATTTCTTTGTGTTAATCATCTTTTTTCTAAAAAATATCATTTATTTATTCAATCAACGACTCATGCTTGTAACATTTCCATGACTTCATTTGTATAAGCATATGTTTTGTTTAATCATTTCGGATTTGTTACTATTAATTTTTTTTCTGATAATACTTTGTTGTTATAGTTATTTTTTACTGTTATATTAAAATCATCTGTTGTAGCAATATAATCATATATTAATATTCCTCATACAGTATTTTGGTATGTGAAGTTAAGCTCATTTTTATAGTCTTCTGTTTTACAACTTGATCTGTATATTTTTCTAATATTATTTATATTACCTTCTTTTATACAAACTTTGTTATCTCCAGAAGCTTTTATATTAAAAGTTGAACCATATGCTAAATTTATCATATTTTTTCATGCTCAATCTTTGAATAAAACTGCTCATGTTTGCTTATCTCATAGTGTAATTTTACTAGAAGAAAATATTTTTGAACTTTCTGGATAAACAGTTTTTCATGAAATTAAAACTTTTAATGGTATAGTTTTTACTACTTTTGTACCTATTTTTACATATAAATTTGTATTACCCTCTTTTATTCAAGTTAATTTTATATCTCTTTTTCAATCAGTAAAGAAGAATAATTTTTCAGGAAATACACCTACTTTTTGTTTATCAACAACAAATGTCATACTTCAAGGCATTTTTCATTTAAATACTTTTCATTTTCTATCTGTTATTTTTAATTTTAAGGTTTCTGTATCTCAAGTTTTAATATTTCATCATTTATTGATTAAATTTAAATCAATATTGTAATTTTTTAAGAATTCTTCTACTTCTCTTTTTTCTATTTCTTCTCTTGACATAAGTTTTGTTCTATTTATTCTTTGAGTTTTTACAACGCTTTTATGTTCAGTTTGTGTAACTGTTGTAGTTGTTCAGTTTTCTAAAAATTTTAAATAATCTTTTTTTGTTGAAGCTCTTGTTTTTGGTCAAAACCGTCATGCTCAATATTCTAATTTATCTTTTATTAGATTATTTGATATTTGATAAGCAATTATTGTATCTTCTATATCATTATAATCTCATGATATTTTTCATCTATATATTCATAATTTTTTGAATATTTTTTGAACTTTTTTAATATCAGATGTTCAATATCAAATATATACGGTTCTATTAAAAATACTTAAATCTGTATTGTCAGTATTTTTAATTACTGTTTTAGTTATTGTTTTTGTTGATATTTTTTCTAATACAGCTCAAGCTGTTTCTAAAAACAATAATGGATCAATAGTATTTTTAAGCAGTTCACTTTGACATCTTCCATTTTCACTTAATTCATAATAACTGTAAGGACATTTATTATAATCATAATAATATGGGTGAAATGGAGTATCTAAATCAATTTGAAAATGCAAGTGATTTCATGTAGAATTTCATGTAGATCAAACTTCTCAAATTTTTGTTCACACTTTCACTTTATTTCAAACTTTAACTCATATTTGTGATAAATGAGCATAGTTTGAAACTATAGTTTTTCATCTGATCGTATGTTCTATTGAAATTAATTTTCATAGAAAAACATCAGTCTTTGCGGCAATGACTTTTCAATCAGCCATAGAATAAACAGGTGTTCATTTTGAAGTAGCAATATCTGTTCAGATATGTCAACCATTTCAAACATCCCAACCGTATTTATAACTGGCTCATGACAACATAGTATATGTTCTCGTGAAGTCATTATATCCTCAATTAAGTGAAGCATATTTCACATAATCCTTGGTTTTAAGGATTGGTAAATCTTGTTTACAAGATGCAGAAAGATCTTTAAAATCTTTAAATCTACATTCAAGTTTTGAGATTTGCTTCAAAGGATATATGATTTTTAATGAACTATTGTAAGCTGCGATAGCGGGAACTGGATTTACGGATGTAACCATAAATATTCACAACATTAGTTCAGATAAAAATCTTTTGAAATCTTTTGTAGTTTTCATAATAACTTTATCTTAGAAATAATTTATTTTAAATATTAAGTTTTATGTATATAATAGAATTGTTTTGAAATATTTATATATGCAGATATGTAATATTTATTCTATTATATAGTACTTGACATTTAAATATATGTATACTTAAATTATTTCTGCACCTTAATTACAACACAAATAAATACTATTGTCAAATATTTGACAATTAATTACAGGTATTTTAAATATATTTTTATGGTTTTGTTTTAAAATAGGCTTTAATTTAGTTATATTTTAATACTTGCATAATATAATAAATATTGTTTAATATATAATTAAGTCTTAATTATACAATAAAATATGACTATTTTTGAAATAACACTTTTTTGAATAACTATAGCTCCTAGTTATTACTGACTAATGTACGCTTTAGGTTTTTTGTTGTGATTTTTTATTGTAAAAAAAAGATGGATAATAGTTTCTTCTATACCTGAAATACAATCAAGTATAAAGAAAAAAAATGAAATGCTTGATAGTTTATTTTTATATATTTTTTTATGAGTGGTGCTTTGATGAAGGTTTTGATATGTTTTGTTTTATAATTTTTCTGCATATTTAAATAATCCCTTTGATATAATTAAAGTATGGGAATGATGAATGAGTTTTCATTGATGAGTTATATGAGTTATAGTTGCAATGCTTTTATTTTCAAGAAAATACAAAATCAATTTTTTACATTTAGCTGATCAAATAACATTAGTATTACCAATTTGATTATGATTAGGTAGAATATGAAATTATTTAAATTGAGAATTACTTTGATATTCATGATATTATTGAAAATTTGCTATAGTAAATAATTGAATCTGATATTTTCCTTCTACATTATTAGAAGCTTTACTTGAATGATTAGTTTTATTTATTATATTAAATATTGTTTATTTTATTAATAATAAAATGAAGCATTCGTGAGCTAATTGATCAATTAAATATTGATTTGATTGACAGATAGCTACAATGTTTTTAATTATTTATGCTGTATTTAGATTATTTGTAGAAATTTTTTATAGAGTTCCTGATGTACATATTTGATATATATTTGGTTATTTCACTATGTGAGAAATTTTAACTTTACCTATGTTAGTATTATGAATCATTATTTATAAAAAATTAAGGTTAAGAAGTAATGTTGAACACGTTAAAGTAAATGTATTATTAAAACCTCTTAGATGAGAAATTAATGATATTGATACTAAAATACTTTTGATAATTAGGACAATTCTTGAATCTTGAATTCAGATTTGAAAACAGGATTTTGCAAATTATATTGATGAAGCATTATCAATTAAGCTTGAAAATGAATTAAATGATAAAGATAAATCTAGTTCTATTGTTGATTTATTACAGAAGAGATTTTATTTTGTAGGAAAAATTGGGAGGATAAAAAAAGAGAATAATATTTCAGTATTACAGCCTGGTAGATGGAAAAATGTATTAATTAGATTATCTGAGAAATCTACACAATTATGATTAGATGAAAAATTAATTATTTCTTTTTGGGAAATAATTCATGAAAAAGCTTTAGAATTAGAAAATAATGTAAAAAAATAAAAAATGCATAAAAAATCGAAATATAAACATAAAAACAAAAAAAAATATTTAATCTTTTTTGTGTTTTTTTCACTTATAACATATTCTACGATTTTAACAATGATTCATTTTGAATTATTTGTTTTTTATAAACCAAAAATAGTAATAAGTGATGAAGCTACTAATAAGTTTTTTGAACAACAAATAGTTAAAATATCAAGAAATTATTTAAATGATGATATTAAATTAAAAACTTACTCGTGAGCAAAGTTCTCAATAAGTGAAGAATGAAAAGATATAATAAACAATGTTAGAAATTTACACAAAATATCTAATTTAATTGATTCAAGTTTATTGGATAATAACTTGTGCGCAGGTTATATTTGGATTTTATCAGAAAAATTGTGGTGAAATATTTCTCCATATCATATATGAATGATGAATCTAAAAACTAGAAAACCATCAAAAGCTTGGGAATTACCTAATTATTATGTTGCTTATGGTTGAGAAGAATCTATATATTTATGAGATAAATTTTCTCTTGAAAATCTTGATTATTGGGATAATATAAAATATGAAGATTTAAAAAACTTCTTTTCATTAGCTTTTTCAGAGGAAGCATTGTTGTGAGATATATGATTGTTATTTAAGGATACAAAATATACTGATTTTTTAAAAAATTGGTCTTATAATTCCCATATAGCAAAAAATATGTGATTATCACAATTTAAAATAAAACTAAAATCTGAATATATAGAGCAAAATCATAAAAAAATTGTATCTGATGCTTTTGAGTGTTCTGACGGATTTATTAATGATTATTTAGATATTTTAGAGTATTATAGCTTATATTTAAACTGAGAAAAAATTGTACTTTACGAGTGAGATTTTTATTTTATTAAATCTAATAACGTTTTAAAGGAAAAGGTGGTATTTAAATATTTAGATGAAATAACTTATAAAGATATTACTTTAACTCATTTTTTTGATAAAAGTTCTAGAGTTGATTCTTTATTTAATCTAGTTTGTAAACAAGAATTTTATCCAATAAATGTTATAAATATTAATCCAAAATTAATAGAAAAAATGTAAGTTTATTTTTAATTAAAATTATAATGACTATTTCTAATATATTAATATGAATTTCTGCTTTAGCTACAGCTATTAGTTATTTTGTACCAGAAGTTTATATTTTTTGAATAAACAATTCATTTTTAAATGAATGATTGTATCATATATATATAATCCAATTTTTTACATGAACATTTTTACATGGATGAATATTACATTTCCTATTTAATTCAATATTTATTTATTTTTTCTGAAATATCATAGAGTGAATTATCTGAAAAAATAAATACATAATATTTTTTATATTCACAGTATTTTTTAACTGAATACTAATTTCCTTATTATCTGAATGAAACACAGTATGAATCAGTTGATTTTGCATGGCTTTAATTTCATATTACACACTTGAACTTAGATCAAGAAATGACCCAGAATATAAATGATGAATCACTGCAATAATAATCAACATATGAATATGATTATCCCCTTGAATTAGTTTAATATGACATTTATTTTGAGCAATAGCTTGAGTTTTGTATTATTTGTTTAACAAGAAATTTTTTAGGGAAAAATATGTTTGATTGGATGTTGAGGTGTAAAAGAGTTGCAATTTTTAATGATTCTAGTTTTTTGATATTTTTCTATGGAAATGTTATATTAATAGATGTATTATACAAAGTATTATTATCTATATTATAAGCAATTTTTAAAGGATAAGTTCAAGTCATAATAGCCATATCACAGCTGGTATCAGTAGTATCAATTCTTCATGTTAATGTGTTTGCTGTGAAGGTATTATTACAATCAGTAGTATCAATTTGAAAAGTATAAGTAGAGTTTGGAGGATTTGTTAATGCAGTTAAATCAAAATCAAATCAAGTTGCATCTTCAGTAATAATTGCTTCATTTAAATCAGGTTCAGGTATTGTAATATTAATAGATGTATTATATAAAGTATTATTATTTATATTATAAGCAATTTTTAATGGGATAGTTGATGGTCAAAATGCCATATCACAGCTGGTATCAGTAGTATCAATTCTTCATGTTAATGTATTTGCTGTAAAAGTATTATTACAATCAGTAGTATCAATTTGAAAAGTATAAGTAGAGTTTGGTTTATTTGTTAGTCATGTTAAATCAAAATCAAATCAAACAGGATCAATATTTATTGTAGCTTCAGTTAAAAGTGGTTCAGGAATTGTAATGTTCATATTAGATGTTTGACTCATTTGAGAATCGTAAGAAACATACACATTTTGTGATCATTTTGAAATTGATATTCAACAGCTTGTATCTGATGCATCTACTGATCAAGACAATGTTCAGTTTGAATAACTTGTATTACAAGTTGATCAAAAAATTCATAATTCGTATGTTCATGGTGTAACTGTCCGTTTACACTCAAATCAAATTACTGAAGTCCATCTACATTGTGCTCAATCTCATGAATCAATCCATGGTCAGACACTTGCTATGTGATTAGCTGAACATGAGTCATTAGTTCAGCCATTTATTCAGTTACATGACCAAGTATATGTTCATCATATTCATCAATTATCTTGTACAGTGCTTGCGTTTCATGTTGAACATAGATTAGTAGGTTCAGAAGATTTATCTTGTCAATTGTCTGTTCAACATACTCAGTTTACTGGTGAAGCTCATCAGCTTGAATTGCTTGATAAGTTTATTGCAATGGTAGAATCATTTAATATAATAGAATTAATTAAGGCAATTTTTTCTTCATCAGTTGTTTTACCTAATATAGATGAAATAATTCAATTATTAGTTAAACTTGATCATGAATAAGTGCTAACAATTTGATTATAAACATCTAGTTTTCAGGAGTTTGTAGTAGTTTTTTTTATACTTCATGTGTATACGGCAAGATTTAATCATGTTAAAGCTCATGTATTAAAGTTTATATTTCAGTGATTAGGTATATTTTCTCATCAGTTTACAATTTGTGAAGCAATATTAGTCGAATTAAGTATAAGTGTAGCTCAATTTACTTCTGAATTAATAATGCTAGGCACAGGTACAATATAATTTTGAGTTTTTATCATAACTCAATTGTAGTTTCAATCAATTTTTGGTGTTACATTAATTGTTGCAGCATTTGTTTTTGATAAATATTGTAATGATACAATATCAGATTCTAGTAAGGTTAATATTTCAAATTCCTTTTTTTTGTTTGAAATTGAATAAATATATTCTTTATTAGTTAAGGGGTCTGTTGGTGTATCAGTAAGTGTTTTAGAAAGATTAGAAACAACATCATCTCAAAAAAATCATTGGTACCGAAGAGTATCAGAATCATATGTTATTAATTGATAATCATTAGGAGTAGGATAAACTCAAGAATTAATAAAAAATAACTCTAGCGCAGTTTCCATGTCTCAAACTTCACTTACTCTTACACTATCTCTAGCTGATTGTGAGTATCATTTCATTGCTATAAAAGAAATAGTTCATAGTATTGATAAAATTATAATTTGTACTAATCTAGTACGTTGTGTAGGAAGTTTTCATAAAATTCACTACGTGTAAG
>CAZGNU010000053.1:0-11618 GCA_964527325.1 uncultured Candidatus Peribacteria bacterium
TTACTAAGTATTTTCATTTGAGATTTTATGCACAAAATGTTTTGACATACTACCATATAAGTATGACCTTACTATAATATAATTATAAAATAAAAAAAATAGTATCATTTTATTAGAATGTATTTTTATATTTTTTCTTCATCTAATAACAATTTAGCTATTTTTTCCTCTGATTTACCTTTTAATTTTGGATCATTTTGAAATCTAAAAAGATGCCCTATTCTAAATAGTGCAGTAACAGATTTTATCGTTTCTTCATCTATAATAATTCATGTTTTTTCGTTATAATATTTAATAGCTTGAGATAATGCAGATTTAGATATTAAATTAAAATGATTGAAATTATAAACTGGATTACATATAGATGTTGCTCCAAAATCTATAACACCAACAATATCAAAATCATTATTAAATAAAATATTTCCAAAATGAAGATCACCATGGCAAAGTATATCGTTTAGAGAATTTTTTATTCATAATTTATGTATATCTATATATGATTGAATTATAGAAACTAAATCAGGATATAAATCCTTAACTGATTCAAGTTCACTATAATCAAGTATATATGAAGGTTTATCAAGTAATTTTCCTTTTAAAGTATCAATATTTACATTTCAAAAAGCTAATTGTGCATCAACTATATTTTTAATAATTTTTAATTGAGTTTTTTCATCAAGTTCGTTATATTCTTTTTTAGATATTTGTTTTCCTTCTAAGAATTTATAAACAGTACATGTTTTCCCTTCATATTTAACTAAAGAAATTTCAGGTACCTGAAAAGGTAATCAAGCTTTATTCAAAACTTTAGATATTTCAAATTCTCTTTGCATTAAAAGATTATATTCTTCCAATTTAGGAACCCTAATGACTTTACCGTCATGTACGTAAACATCATTTTCAAGTCCAGAAAAAATAGGATCATTTTGTACTGCCTTTTTTACCAATAAATATATTTTCTTTTTATTTAGAGCATTTCACACATGTCAACTAATTTCATTTCTTTCTATAGAAACAGTACTTGAACTTTTATAATCTTCAATGTCATCAGATTTTACAAGTGGTTTTAACATAATAAAAAATTATTAAATTATTATTTTTCTTTTATACTATCATAATTTATTTAAAATACAAAAAAATAAGCCTTTTTGGCTTACTTTTTTGTATTTTTTCATACTATTTACTATTTTTAGGCTTCATTTCTAAAGCTTGTTTCTTTTCTTCGTCTGATAAACATCTTTTTAACCCTATTCTTCCTTTTGCTATATCTACTTGTATTATCTTAAATTCTACATTATCTCATTCTTTTACTACATCATTTACATTTGCTATTCTTTTATAAGAAAGTTTTGATATATGGATCATTCATGATTTTCACTTAAATTCAACTATAGCTCATACTCAATCAATTATTTTTACTATTTTTCAAGTATCTTTGTATCAAACCTCTGGAACCCAAAGTAATTCTTTTATATCTGCAATAGCTTTTTCACCTCATTCTTGGTTATCAGCTGTAATAGTAGTAGCTCAATCATCAGCAATAGAAACCTTTACTCCATAGTCTTTTTCCATTCTTTGAACATTTTCCCCTCATTTTCAGATGATAACTCTTATCATATCCTCAGGAACATCTATATTCATGATAAGTGGTGCATATGGAGATAATTTTTCAGAGACACTTGATTGAACTTTTAGCATTCCATCAAGAATTGTTTTTACAGCTCCTTCAGATTGAGCAAATGCTTCTCTAAATACTTCCATTTTTAATCATTTTATTTTCACATCTAGTTGCATAGCTGTAATACCATTTTTTGTTCTAGCTACTTTGAAATCCATATCTCACAGAAAATCTTCTTGAGCTTGAATATCTGATAATATCTTATATTTTCCAGACTCTTCATCATAAACCATTCACATTGCTACTCATCAAACAGGAGTTTTAATAGGTACTCATGCGTTCATAAGACTCATAGTAGAACCACAAATTGAAGCCATAGAAGATGATCCATTACAAGTAGTAATCTCAGAAACTACTCTAATAGTATATGGGAAATCAGCTTCACTTGGTAAAACTGGAACTAAAGCTCTTTCAGCTAATGCTCCATGTCCTATTTCTCTTCTACCAACACCTCTCATCATTCTAACTTCACCTACTGAATATGGTGGAAAATTATAGTGATGAAAATATCTTTTTTCGCTTTCTGGCATCATACCAACTAGTAATTGTTTATCATCTGGTCCTCACAGTGTAGCAATTGATAAAGCTTGTGTCATACCTCTTTGAAATAAAGCTGAACCGTGTGTTCTAGGTAATAAACTAGTTTCTCAAGTAATTGTTCTTACTTCATCTATTTTTCTTAAATCAAGTCTTTTTTCTTTTTCTACAATGTTTTTTCTAATAACTTCTTTTACTCTTTTATATACTAAATCTCAAATAGAAGATTCATCAATTGTTTTTTCATTGTTTACTGAACAACTTTCTCAGACATTTCATGTTGATTCACCAAAAGTATATCATTTTTCTAATAAAAATTCTCTTACAAGTACATCTAAATTATCAAGCTCTGCTTGAAATTCTTTTTTAGCTTTATCGTATAAAACATCCATTTTATCATCAGTTAAAAAATCTTTAACTAAAGAGTAAATAGAATCATCAGGAACATTGTAATATGCTTCAGCTTTTTCAATCCCAAAGTTTTTTTCATAATTTTTTATATAATCGTTTTGAGCTTTACAAATTTCTTTTATTATCGCGTGAGATTTTTCAAGTGCCTTTACCATTTCATCATCACTTACTTCTTTTGCTTCAGCTTCTACCATAGTAAGAGCATCTTCAGTACCAGCAGTTAATAAGCTTAGTTTAGATTCTTCTTGCTCTTTAATACTTGGATTAAAAATATATTCTCAATCATTCATTAAAGCTATTTTACATCATGAAACTGGACCTTCAAAAGGAGTTCCTGCTACCATTAATCAAATTGAAGCTCAAACAACCCCCCAAAATCCAAGATCATATTCTCAGTTTGAAGATAACACACTACCTATTATTTGAGTATCATTAACAATACCTTTTTTAAACATAGGTCTTATTGGTCTATCTATAAGTCTAGCCGTCAACATAGCATGATCACTTGGTCTTGCTTCTCTTCTCTGAAACCTATTCCCTCCAATTGTACCAGTAGCATAAAATTTTTCTTGCCAATCAACTACTAAAGGAAAAAATCAAGCTTTTTCATTTATACCTTTTTCTTTAAATCAAGTAGAAACAAATAGTACATTTTCATTTTCATCACTAATAGTAACAGCACCGTTTATAAGTAACCCTAATTTCCCAGATTCAAAAGTAAATTTTTTACCTTCGATCTCATAAGTCTTTCTAAGAGGCTTCATACTAGAAGCAGTTTTGTCTGATAATCCTATCATAAAAAATTATTTAATAAATAAATATGATTTTTAGGATAAATAATGAAATAATAAAATAAATAATTTATTTTATTTACTTAATAATTTCATCATTTATTGTATCCTATAAAATCATTGCAGGAGTATTATAGTTAATAAGTTAAAAAACACAAAAAAAAGTGCTAAAGCACTTTTAAAAATAAAAAATTTTATTAAGGAAAACTAGGTTTAGCAAGTACCCAAGAAGATGCTCATGTATCAAAATCATTATGAGTAGTAACATTTGATACATCCCAACTACTTAAATCTTGATTAAATACATCTGTTCAATAAAATACATGATCCATTGCTGTTACATTTCAAACATTCCAACTACTTATGTTTTGATTAAAGCTATCTGCCTGATAAAACATTTGATTCATATTTTCAACATTTGATACATCCCAAGCTGATATATCTGTATTAAAATTTGTTGATTCGAAAAACATTTGTTCCATATTCAGTACTCAAGAAAGTGTCCAACTACTTATATTTCAATTAAAAGCTGTTGCATTATTAAACATAACATCCATTCTGTTAACATTTGATACATCCCAAGAATTTAAATCTTGATTAAAACTACTTGCTCAATTAAACATTCATTTCATTGTTAAAA
The DNA here is from genome assembly GCA_964527325.1 of uncultured Candidatus Peribacteria bacterium. Classification (GTDB taxonomy): domain Bacteria; phylum Patescibacteriota; class Gracilibacteria; order BD1-5; family UBA6164; genus UBA6164. Next base: position 4,058 of record CAZGNU010000053.1, read on the forward strand.
CTTTAGACACATCCCAGTCACCAATATCTTGATTAAAACTACTTGCTCATTTAAATAACTTATACATATCAGTAACATTTGATACATCCCAATTTCATATATTTCAATTAAAACTTTTAGCATCATAAAATAATCCATTCATATTTGTAACATTTGATACATCCCAACTACCTATATCTTGATTAAAATCTTCCGCATTATAAAACATTCTATACATATCAGTAACACTTGATACATCCCAATTATCTATATCCTGATTAAATTTTTCAGCACTATAAAACATCTGAAACATAGTTGTAACATTTGATACATCCCAACTACCTATATCCTTATTAAATACACTAGCATAAAAAAACATCTCTTTCATAGTTGTAACATTTGATACATCCCAATCACTAATATCTCCATTAAAACTATTAGCTTTATAAAACATATATTTCATATCTGATACTCAACTTAAATTAGGACTATCAGATGCTGAAAAACCTATTAAATTATCACAATCAGAAAACTGTTCTCATCAATCAGCTAATTTTAAATTTCACCACTGAATTATATCAATTAGCTTATCTCAATCTTCTTGGTTATCAGATGAATATACTCATTCATTAAATGCAAATCAATCAATAGTTCATCTAATTACAACAGTATATGTTCATGATGAAGTATAATTATGAGTTGTTTCTGATTGATTATAAGAAGTTATTAAGTCCGTGCTTCAATCACCCCAATCTACTGAAAAATTATATGTTCCATCTGACTGAAGTGGTAATTTTAAATTATTAAATCATGAAACTCATTCATCTATTCAAACATCCCATTTAGATACAAAATCTGAAGGATAGTATCATAAATTATTAGTTTCTATGGGTGTATAATAATCTAATACAATATTATTTGTAATTGCTACTTTTTCTTCATTTGATATCTTGCTTAATATATTTCAAATACTTCAAATGTTAGATAAACTAGATCAATTATAAGTATCATATATTGAATCATATACATCTATTTTGTCACTATTAGTTGATTTTTTTGTAATACTTCAAGTATAAACAGACAAGTTCAATCATGTTAAAGCTCATGTACTATGGTTTGTTTTTACTAAATCTGGAATATTATTTCAATTATCAATTATTTGTGATTTAATATTATCTGAATCTAAAATTAAAGGAGCCTCTCACACTTCTGAATTAATTATACTTGGAACAGGTACAATATAATTAGATGTTTTAATAAATACTCCATTATAATTTCAATTAATTTGTGGTATAAAATTAGTATTTGTAGCATTAGTTATATTTAATAAACTCAAAGAATTGTTTACTAATTCTCACTCTAATAAAGTCAATATTTCATATTCTTTCTTATCATTTGATATAGAATATATATGCTCTTCTCCTGTTAGTGGATCAACAGGTACTGAACTCATAATATTTGATAAATTTATAGCTACTTTAGATCAAAAAAATCACTGATACCGCAAAGTATCACCTCAATAAGAAACTAGTTGATTTTCATCTGGCATAGGATATTTACCTGAATCAGCAAAAAATATTTCTAAAGAAGATTCTATTTCATCAACATTGCTTAGTCTTACAGCATTTCTAGAAGTTTTTGAATATCATTTTATACTAATAAAAGCAATTGTTCATAAAATTGTAATGATTATTATTGCAACTATAAGCTCTATTATAGTAAAAGCTTTGTTTTGTATTTTCATAATGTTTCTTAAGTTAAAAAATAATAAAATTTTAATGCTTATGTTTTCCACAACATCCATCTCCTCCATGTCACTTAGCTTCTCAATGTCATCAACCACCACAACACCCATTACCATCAGCATGTTCATGTGCTTGAGCTTGTTCTTTTATAAATGACATAAAATTATCAATCAAAACTTCTACCATTTCACCATCATCTTTTATTTCCTTTCATTCAGCATTAGGAATTATTTGTTTTAATAATACTAAATGTTCAGCATATTTTTCATCTAATTTTATAGTTATATTTTTAGACATGATATTTTTATTATATATTAAATTTATTTTAATTTTTTATTACTATTTTTTGGTTTTAAAAAATTCTTCTCACTTACTATACTCTTTCAAGTATTTTCTTCAAGTTCTTTTTTTGCATTTTTTGCAATTGTTCATCACTTTTTTGCTGAAATTTTATTTTTTTTCATTCATTTAGCATCCATATTTTCAGCAATTTGTCTTGTTGATAATTCTGCTAAACTTGTAAATATTAATTCAGCCTCTGTCATATGATCTCTTAAATTTTGACTTTTAAGATTTTTTAAATTTTTATGTTCTTTTACTGTTAATCATGTCCATTCACTATGAATAATATTAGTCAAAATAGCAAACTCTTTTCACTCTTCAATATCATTTTCAGACCAATAATCAGTAAGTTTATTTCTAGTTTCTTGTCATGACATTCTTCAACTAATCCATTTTTCACTTCTTCAAAGTTTTTTCCAATTTTCTCTTGCTCTATCAATAGATTTTTCTGGATCTGTTATTTCCTGCATTCTTTCACTTCAAACCTTAGCTAACCACAATTTTATTGGCTCAGCTTTTTTACTTGGAACAGATTGGATCAATCTCAAAATTGTTTCGATATTTGCAACATCAGTATTTCTCATTTTTCAATCCTGAGCAATCATTTTCAACTGGTCACAATTTGTGACCACTTCACTTCATTCATTTTTTAATCTATTTTTTAGAGTAGTCCAATAAGTTTTTGCCTTTTTATAATCATATTGTTCTGTTAAAACTCAAATTATATCAATCAAAGAAAAATACCAAACCCCTTTTGCCTCATCATAGATTCTCCTAATTTGATTTCACTCAAAAAATGATAAATTATTATCTTTCATAAAAATATTAAATAAATTCTAAAATATATACTTATTATATACCTCTATACTTTAAATGCAAATTTATTAATTTTTTTCCTATTATTTCCTCTCCTCCAAGGAGAGGGTTAGGGTGAGTTTTTTTTATTTCTTCTTCTTTTTATTAAACTTCCCTTTTATCTTACTTAATAATTTCTTTCTAGATTTTACTACCTCCTCACCTCATTCTACCTGTAATTCTCATTTTTCTGAAAGAAGTATTGCAAGTGGTCTAGTAACTGGAATTTTTGCAAGGATTATGTTTATTATTACCATTGTTGGTACTGCTAAAAGCATACCGATAACTCACCATAAACTTCACCAGAATGCTAATGCTATAATTATCACTAGTGGACTTAAATTAAGCTTATTTCACATAAATCTTGGTTCAACAATATTTCACATCATAACTTGTATTCAAACTAATCAAGAGGTCATTATTACAACAGCATAATATCATTCAAATTGTATAAGTGATAAAAGTGCTGGAAACATTACAGCAATTATAGATCAAACACTTGGAATAAAATTAAGTATAAAAATTAACATAGCCCAAAATATTGCAAAATCTAATCAAAATGCAGTCATTATTATATAACTAAATAATGCAGTAATAAAAGATACTGTAGTTTTAATTACAAAATACGATTTTATATCTTTTTTGATTTTTTCTATAATTTCTAACACATGAGCTTTACTTGATGATTTATTAAACATTAAGTTTAATTTTTGTTTAAAATGTCTGTATTCTAGTAATATAAATAAAACATAAAAAAGTATGATACCAGCACTAGAAAAAATAGAAGTAACACCTCAAACTGCTAAAGTAAATATATATTGTAAATTAAGTTTCTGTAATACTTCCGTAATACTTGTAGGTTCTGGAATATGAGCAAATTCAAATGCACTTGATATAATTGTATAAACTTTTGTTTGATATTCAGGTAATAAATTAATAAGCTCGTCTATATTTGACCCAATTAATTTTCATATTCCCCAAAATATAAAAGAATATACAGCTAGTGACATAATAAATGATATAAATGCTGGTATTTTAAACCATTTGAAAAAATTTGATAATCATATTATTGCAAATGAGAATAAAAGTGCAATTATAAAAGGAATAATTAAACTTGCTCCAATATATAGAATATAAAAAAGCATGAACATTAACATTAATATAAGTGAAAAATTCACAATGTTATGATTTTCTTTTTTGAACATAGACTTTAAAAGTTAAAATGTATTGTTAGTAATATGTACTAATCTAGTACGTTGTGTAGAAGAATTTCATAAAATTCACTACGTGTAAGTTTACTATATGCAAACCTTATTTTTTATCAAAAGATTTTCTAGTTTTTCCATTGGAGTAATGTATTGTATTCATCAATGTTTTCTTTTAGTATTGTAGAATACAAACCAATCTTTAACTTTCATATTGAAATCTTTATTTGAACTAAATTCATATTTTCTAAAAAATTGTTCTTCAAAAATCTTCCAAAATCTTTCTATTTTTCAGTTAGTTTGAGGTCTCCTTACTCTTGTGTAGCTATGTTTGATATTTAGCTTAACTAAGGCTATTTCAAAGCTATGCTTTGGTCTAGATAATTTGTGATGAGTTGTGAATTCTAATCAATTATCACTCATAAGTTTTTTAATTGTAATTCCATGTTTTTTGAACCAAACATAGGCTCTTTTTATAAATCAAGCAAGAGTTTTAGCTTTTTTATCTGATAATACTTCTCAATATTGTAATCTTGTAGCATCATCGATTATTCAAGCCATATATTTCTTCTTTTTTGGATTTTCTCATTTGATATTTTTCCTTTTATGAAGATCCATGTGAACTAGTTCTCATGCCATTTCTTTTTCATATCTTATTATTTCTGACTCTCTTTTTAGTTTTTTAATCAGTTTTTTCTCTTTCTTTAAATATAGTTTAAATTTACATCATAGTTCAGCATAAACTGTGCTTAAATGAACTGTAAAATCACCTTTTCTAGCTCTTTTTATTATCTTTCTGATAGTATTATAATGAACTCTGTAATATTCAGCTAATTCCGCATAAAATGCTTCCTTATTTTTTCATTTTGTTATTTTCATTTTATTTTTATACTTTATCCATATCTCTTTACGAAATAATGGAGTTATCTTAGTTAGTTTGTGCATTGGAAAGAGATTATGAGTTAAAATCGCACTTGTTTGTTACGAGTGATTTTATTCATAATTTCTTTCTACACAACCTGATTAAGTTTTACAAGTAATATATATTAATTGAGTAGAATGTAAAGAATAAATTCTGTCTATTATTTCTAATCCCTCCCCTTACACTGCGTTTCAGGTACTCCCTTTGGAAAAGGGAGAAATTAAATTTCTTCCCTTTCCAAGGGAAGTACCGAGGAACGAGGGATGGGTTAGTATTTAAGTTCAAATTATTTAATCAAACATTTTTTAATACTCTTCTCCAACTCCCTTACCCCTTCTTTCTTTTTACTACTTACAGCAATAATCTCTTGTCAGAAAAACTTATTTTTAGCATACATTATACTCTTTTTTGTCTCAGATTTACTTAATTTATCAATTTTTGAAAGTACTATAGTTACAGGTAATTCAAGTCATAAAATATATTTATACATATCAATATCAACTTGTTGAGCTCATAATTTAGAATCTATTAAAATAACAACTTTTTTGATATATTCAGATTTTTCTTCTAAATACCAACTAATAAGTCAATCCAACTCCTCTTTTAAGTTTTTTCCTAATTTTGCAAAACCATATCCTGGCAAATCTGTTAAATAATATTTATTTTCAACAATAAATTGGTTAGCAAGCAGAGTTTTACCTGGTCTAGATGAAGTTTTTACTAAATCTTTTTTTTCAAATAGTGCGTTCATTAGGCTAGATTTCCCTACGTTTGATCTTCAAACAAAAAGTATTTCACTTTTTTCATCTAGAAATACTTCACGGCTATTTAATCATACTGATTTATGAAATTTTACATTACTTAGATTCATATTATTAATTTGTTTATAGAACATATATATGTTATAATAAACAAGAATCATAAAATATAAAATAAAAATTTAAAAATGGATGAAAATCTAAATAAAAAAACTATTTGAAATGCTATTGCAGCATATTTAATGATATTTGTTTCTTGATTATTTTTATTTAATAAAATTAATAAATATATAAACAACGATTTTGTTAAATCACATACAAAATCGGCTTTAATAATACATGTTTGATTTTTAATTACTTATATAATTTTTATAAGTAATTCTCTGTTTTCATGAATAAATATACTTTGATTTTGATTAAATCAACTAATGGCTTTAATTATTTCATGTTTTCTACTATGCTTATTAATACTTTGAATGTATAAAGCTAATAAGTGATTAAAATTTGGTATTTGAGAAACTATAAAATTATCTAAACAAAAAGCTATATTAGATATAAATTGAGATTGAGATATTTCTGAAAAAGAAAAATTAACTATAGTTTTAGCTTTTGTCCCATTTATATGATTTTTAAATTTTGCAAAAAATAAAAAAAATAAAACTATAATAGAAGCTACTAGATTAAGTATATTTATTGCATTAATTATTACACTTTTCTATATATATTGATACAATAATTTATTCAATTTATTATCTTTATTTTATATAGTTGGAGTAACTTTTATCTGAATAAATTTATTTGCAAGAGATGAATTAGTACAAATAAAATTACCAGAGGTATTCTCTCCTAAAAATGCTTATGTGTGATTAATTACAACAAAAGAATATTTAAAAAGTTATTTTAAAAATAGTGATTTTATAGATTTTTCTAAGCTACAAAATAATATTTCTGAAAAAATAAAAAATGAAAAACAAATTTTGGAAAAAAATTTACAATTAAAAAAAGATTTGAGATTATCAAAGATTTTAATATATATTCCAATTATAAATTTAATATTTTTATTTTATAAAAATACTAAATACTCTCTTCATATTAAAAACTGAATAATAATCACTATTTTATTTTCTATAAACATTATTTTAGAATATTTCAACTATCTTGATTTAAAGTTTAGTTTACTTTTACTATTCCCTGTCTTGTTTTGAATGAGTTATACATCAAATACTCTTAGCTACAAAGTTCCAATAATATATGATATTTATGAATTGATTTCTAAAGTATTCCTGTTTATGAAATTTTGAGTAAAGGATATCAATAAAAGAAGAAAAGAGGATAATGAATTGAAGTTGAAGGTAAAGTAATTATAATTTTACAAATCAAATTAAACAAGTTGGTATATAATATGTATTTTTTTCTTTTTTGATTGTATTTTTAGTAAAAAGAATTTTTTTATCTATTCTATCATAATAATTTTTTTCAAAATTTTTCATAACTACAGGAAAATTAACTTTATTTCTATACTTCACTTCTATAGGAATTAACTCATTATAACTTTTAGAAAATATAAAATCTATTTCCGATTTTGATATTGTTTGATAAATATTTAATGCATAATTATCTTTTTTTGTTAATTCATTATAAACAAAGTTTTCAACTAATTGTCATATATCTAATGAATTAAAATCAGTTAATTTTCCATAAAGTAAATAATTTCTCATTCATAAGTCGTTACAAAAAACTTTTTGCATTTTCACA
>CAZGNU010000054.1:0-9947 GCA_964527325.1 uncultured Candidatus Peribacteria bacterium
CTGTTTGATTCTATATATCTATTATCATCTTTATCACACCTATCTCATTCTCAATCTTTATCCACATCCATTTGTTCTGGATTATACTCATATGGACAATTATCATTAGCTGCTAATATATTATCATAATCATCATCTTCACATAAATCTCAAACTCCATCGTTATCAGTGTCTTGTTGATCACTATTAGCAATATTTATACAGTTATCTGTCAATCATTCTACTCAATCATTATCACTATCCTCACAAATATCTCAGACCCCGTTTTTATTAAAATCTAGTTGATCAGTATTTTGATATTCCGTACAATTATCACACCTATTTCAAACTCCATCTTTATCACTATCTTCTTGATCACTATTTGCAATTTTTCTACAATTATCTTTATAGTTTATTATTCCGTCAAAGTCATCATCATTTTCTTTTAACTCTTTTTCTTTTTGTTCTGTAATATCTCAAATTCCATTATTGTTTTTATCTATCTGTCTAGGATTATAATAAATAGAATTGTCACATTTGTCTCAAATTCAATCCCTATCTTTATCTTCTTGTTCTGGATTTGCAGCATTTATACAGTTATCTTGTCCATCATATATTCAATCCTTATCTTTATCAAATTCACAAGCATCTCATACATTGTTTCTATTTATATCTGCCTGATCTGGATTATACTCATAAGGACAGTTGTCATAATATCCCTGTTTTCAATCTCCATCATCATCACTACACATATCTCATCTACCATCTCAGTCTTTATCTGCTTGATCTGGATTATATCTATATTTACAATTGTCTTCCCTATCAGAAACCCAATCATTGTCATAATCTTTTTCAAAATATACATTATATTTTGGATTGATTTCTGAATTTACTCTTATTGTTTTTGTATCCTTATTTACACTAAACTCATCATATTTTTTTGCATTTGTATTATATGTTTTATCATCACAATTGTATTTTGAATATATTTCTATATTATCATTATAAAATGATTTTATTAAAATTGTATTGTATTTTTTTGGAAAATTTAGTTCATATATTTTTATTTTTTCTAAAAAGCTTTCTTCCCCTTTTGCAACAAAACTTATTTTTAGATATTTGAAACTAAAATCCTCTATATTGTTCTTTTTTATTTTTTCCCAAGTATTTTTATCATTACTTATATAATATTCTGGAATATGATTGTCAGCAGAATAATTAAATATAAAATTAAAATTATTTTTTTCTAAAGTTTCATCAAAAGCTAATATTATTTCCCCCTGAGTATTTGATTCAATTTCTTTATATGTTTTACTATTATAATCAAGTAAATAATCATTTTCTAATCACAGATTATTTGTATAACTATAATTATTTACAAAATCTGAATAAAATTTAAAAGGCAAAATATATCAAAACTGTGTAATAACTAAATCTGTTACTTTATCTATATTAACTTTATAAGTCATATATTTTTCATTTGCCTGATTATTCCGAACCACATTTTTATCTATTTTGTTATAATATTCATAACATTCTGGAGTAAATTTTTCTGGAATTTTGTTTAGTGAATCTGCAGGATTTATTGCATAAGTACTGTTTATTATAAAAAGACTTATTATTAGAAGTAGTTTTTTCATGATTGTTATTTAGTTATTAAAATACCCCCATCCCCCTTCGGGTACTTCCCCCTACAGGAGGAAGATTTTTATTCCCTCTCCTTGTAGGGGAGGGTTAGGGAGGGGTTTTATTTAGTTATTATTCTAAAATTCTTCTTCCCCTTCCTAATCAAAAGCACTTGATCATTAATAAAATCACCTGAAAAATCATGATTAAAATCACTTATTTTTTCTTCATTAATATTAATTGCTCCAGATTGTACTGCTTGTCTTGCTTCACTATTTGATTTAGATAATCAAGAATTAACTATTGTTTCAAATAAGTTTTCTGAAGAATATTTAAAACCTCACATAGCATTTTGGAATGTTCTTATTTCATCATCTGATAATTTTTTTAATATTTCTAATCTATCATTACCTGAGAACATAAAATCTGAAATTTTTAAAGCAAGATCTGCTTCTTTTTTTCAGTGAATAATTTCTATAACTTTATAAGCAAGCAATTTTTGTCCCGTTCTATTTTCTGGTGCTTTTTTATGATTAGCTACTATTTCATCTATTTCTTCTGTCTCTATAAGAGTTAGCATTTTCATATATCTTTCAATATCATCATCATTAGTATTCATGAAATATTGATAGATAAAATATGGACTAGTTTTGTTTTTATCCAAAAACATAGCATTTCATTCTGATTTACCAAATTTTTTACCTGTTGCATCAGTTATTAATGGCCAAGTAAGTACATAAGTTTCAGCATCATATTTTTTTCTAATTATTTCACTACCTGTAACTAAATTCCCCCATTGATCTTGTCATCAAATTTGTAATTTTAATCAATCTTCATTATATAGTTTTGCAAAATCATATCATTGTAAAAGCATATATGAAAACTCTGTATAACTAATTGATTGTTTTGGATCTTCTATTCTTTTTTTAACAGTATCTTTGGCTATCATATTATTAATAGTGATATATTTTCATATTTCCCTTAAAAAATCTAAATATCACATATCCTTATAAAAAGACTTATTGTTCACAAAATCAAAATCAAATTTTTCTCATGTAAAATCTTTTAAATTTTCACACACCCCTGAAATTTGCTCACTTATCTTTTTTTGATTATTATCTAAAGCTTCTTCAGTCAAAAAAGTCCTCTCAGCATCTTTCCCTCCAGGATCTCAAATCATCCCAGTAGCTCCTCCAGTCAAAGCAATATACTTATTTCATCTCCTCATTATATGAATAGCAACCATAAACCCAATAAAATTACCAAGATGCAAAGAGTCAGCAGTCGGATCAAAACCACAATAAAAAGACTCCCCTCCATTATCATATAAATCAAATAATTTTTCATTTGAACTTTGGTACAACAATCATCTATCCTCTAATTCCTGTTTTAAACTTTTCATTTTTTTAGTTTTATAAATAATAGTTATTAATAATATATTTATTTGTTGCAGTAAATCAATTAAAATTTGATTTTTTACTCTAATTTATTAAATTATAATTAATGTTTAAATTTTTTATACAAACAACTTAAATGAAAGAGTTAGAAATTTCAAAAATATTTTGATCAAAATGTAGGGCCAAGATACTTGAAAAGTTTTTTCTAGAATATGAATCTGGTAATAACGACTGATTTCATATGAGATTATTATCTAGAGATCTAGACGAACAAATTAATTCCATCAAAAGAGAAGTGGATAATTTAAATGATCTTTGAATTTTGAAACATAGGACAGAGTTAAAGAAAAAAATATTTTTTGTGAACAAAAAATTTTATCTACTAGATGAATTTATACAAATATTTTTAAAAACTTATAACCCAATAAACAAAATTAAAGCTTATTTTAAACCTCAAAAAAATCTAGAACTTGTAATAGTAAATGAAGCAATAAAAACCAAACTAACAAAAAACTGAAAAAACATTCTTGATATTTTTCTTATTTGAGAAATAGATAAAGAACATCTATGAGATTTTCTTAGTGATACATTTTACTGAAGAAAAATAAAATATGCAATTATATCAACAGAAGATTTTTATAATAGATTAGAATTTGGTGATAAATTAATAAAAAATATTTTAACTGAAAGATGAAATATTTACTTGAGAGATAACCTGAAAATAAAAGAAAAATTAGAAGCGTAATTACTTCTAATTTTTTCTTTTATTTTAATAAAAAAAATGATATAATTATAATAATAATTATAAAATAATATTTATGTGAAATGAAATTGAAATAAATGATGAAAATATAGATGTTACTAAAGATTCAAATGCAACAAATTTTAATGTAACAAATACACATAACTATTTTTCTTCAAACTTGATGAATATTTTAACAAATCCTGATAATAAAAAATTAACTACTTATCTAGAAAAAGTTATAAAATTACATCTTTGTAATATTAAACAAATAAATACTTCAACTATTTTGAATAAATATTTTGAAGAAAACTGAAAACTTAATATAGAGAATTTTAATAAAAAAATTAATAAATACCTCCCTATCCATCTTCCTATATTGACTGATTATCTAGAATGATGATTATTTGCACTAAAATATATTTCAAATTTATCTTCTCAAGATTTATTAGAAAAACAAAAAAAACTTATTAACGATTTTTTTAAAAAATACATACTGATTCTTTACATATTTTGAGAAAAAATAAATCTTATTGAATTAGAAAAAAATCTAAAATTAGAATTAACAGAAATTGAATTTCTTTATGAAAAAGTTTCAGAAAATATAGAAATAATTGAAACAATAGAAAATAAACAAATTAAAAAACTGCAAAAAGAAAGTAAATTAACAAAAAAAAATAATAGTACTTCAGAAAAAGAAGACAATACTTTTTTAAGTGATCCATTTTGTGCAACTACATATAGAAATGCTTTTAAAAAAGTAATGTCTGAATGAAAAAACATTACTCCTATTTCAAGATTAAGTGCTGTTTGAGAAGAAATTGAAAAACTATATAAATTAGAATTTAGAGAATTATTTACTGTTTTCAAAAAATGGTATGATTCTGAATGAAACTTTTGAGATAATATGTTTTATTTAGAAGATACAATAAAAAAAATACTTTGAAGTATAATTATTTTTAAAGATTCAGGCATAACATTTACTGAAAGTTTTTCTTCTAATATTAGACAAAAAAAATTTTTAAAAGATATAAATAAAGAATTAATAGAATGAAATATTAATATTTGAAATAGAAATAAAAAAACAACTATAATATTATTAGAATTATTTAAAGAATTTATTGAAATATCTGTAAATAATATAGCTATAGGTGATTTTTTAGATTTTGTAAATAAATTAAATGAATTAAAAAGAGAAACAGCTGAATCAAAAATACCAACATCACTAAAATGCATTCATAATATAAATGCAAAAAATATAGATTTTGATGATTGGAGTCATATTCATGAATTTCAAAAATATGAATTAATGTTTTCTAATATTATATCAAATAACTGAATTTTAACTTTATCTGAGCATCTTGAATTAGATAATATAAATCCTGATTTAATTAAACTTTTTACAGAAAGTTATTGAATTGATTATAATATAGTTCTAGCTCAATTTCAAGAAATTAAATGATTAGCAAAATCGTGAATCACTATAAAAGAATTTGTAGAAAATGATATAAATAACCTAAATCTATTAATAATTTGGTGGAGGTTTTTATTAAAATTAAGAAAACTTACAAAAGAATGAAAAAATAAAATTACCAAAAAAGATATAAAAAAAATTGAAGAAAAACCATATTGAATTGTAGAAATAATATCTGAACATTTAAAAGAAAAATGAATTTTAGAAAGCAATAAATTAGAATTTAAACCTCATTGAAAATTAAATAATATTTCTGTTCAAACTATTCCTGAACAATTAAAAAGCATATTTAAATGATTTAAAAGCTGACCCATTGATTTAAAAGAAAGTAAAATAAATACCTGAGAAATTGATGTATTAATAAAAGATATAACTGATTTCTATATACCATCACAATTATCTGAAAAAGAAGAATTTACTAATATTGATCTTGAAATTGATTTAATAAATAATTGGTTAAACACATGAATTGATCTATGTTATAATCTTGTTAAAAATAAACCTATTACGAATAATGACCAAAAAAAGTATTTAAAGTTATTAGAAAAAAATAAAATTGTTCCTGATAATTTAAAAGATTTAAACATTGAAAATAAAGATAATATTAAAAATTTAGTTGAAACCTTAAAATATATAAAAGGACAAAGATATAATCTTAAGGATATGATGCAAATAGGTAATAAAGACAAAAATAAATTAATCACTATACTATGACCTCTATTAAATGAAACTAAAGATAAAATGGCAAAAGATTGCTTCTGACCAGATAAATCTTTTATTAGAGCATTTACAAAATTAATAAAATTGTATGCTTGAGATTTTACACAATTTTGAGATCTAACAAGATTAAGAGTAGTAGAAGACAATATAAGTAACATGGTAAATTCTATTGTGGACTTTATTTCTTTTGCTGTTTGAAGCGAAGAAATTACTCACATCTCCATAGTTGATAACATCTGAGAACCTATTAGTGATCCAAGAAAAAAATCCTGATATAGAGATATAAAATTATTCCTAAATTTAAAAGGTTGAAATGTTGTAGAAGTACAGTTTCAATATAAAGAAATGTTAGAAGTAAAAGAAAAATGAATAGAGTTAGCTAACTGAAAAAATTCTAAAATATTTGAAAAATTAAAAAAGGAAGAAAAACTATTTACAATAGAAGAAATGAGAGATTTTTTAACTTTTGCAATCAAAAAAAATATTGAATTACCAACAATTGATATATTAAATAATCTATTAAGAGATTGAAATGTATATTGACTAATAAATGAACTTGAAATTGAAAATGATCAATTAGCTCTAGAAAAGATTAGTACAAATTATACTTATAATATCATAAGACAATTACCTGAAGATTCCAATATAGAAGCTAAAATAGTTAAACTAGAAAGAATTATCAGTGACTATACTTGGGCCTGAGCTGTATTAAAATATTTAATAAGTAAATGAGTAAAAATAAAGTAAAAAATTAAATATAAGTATTTCAAAAGACTAAAGCCACCTTATTAACAAATTATAATTTTTTTACATCTTTACAACACCAATTTTCTCCTCAAAATTATTATATTTGATCTTATAATAAGTATTAATTCAAACCATTGCAGCATTATCCATACAGTACAAATTCTTTTTAGGAAAAATAAAATTTAATCAATCTTTAAGAGATAATTTTTGTATTTCTTCTCTTAATTTTGTGTTTGCACTTACTCATCAAGCTAACATTACAGTCTTAACATTTTTTTGTTTAGCTGCTTCAACCAATTTCCAAGCTAATACTTCTGTTACAGCATTTTCAAATTCATAAGATATTTCTATTTTGTCTTCCTGACTTAATTTTCAATTTTCTTTTATTCTTTTATCTACTTCTCTTTTTACACTACTTTTTAATCCTGAAAAACTAAAATTAAATTCTCTTTTTACTAACCAAACTCTTGGAAATAATTGCTTCTTTTTTGGGTGAACACATGGGTTCACCCCTACATATTCTTCGGCTAATTTTGAAATAATAGGTCAACCAGGATATTCTAATCACATCATTTTTGCAGCCTTATCAAAAGCCTCTCAACTAGCATCATCCATAGAACTACCTAATTTTTCTATGTCAAACATTCACTTCATAAAATAAATATCATTGTGTCATCATGAAACAGTTAAACAAACAAGCGGAAACTCTATTTCACTTTCTTTTCTATCCAAAAAATTAGAAAAAATATGTGCTTCTATATGATTTATAGGAATGATTTTTTTATTTAATACTGTTGAAATAGTTCCAGCAACAGTAGTTCATGTTAATAATGAAGGCAATAATCAAGGACTTACAGTAACTCAAACATAATCAATTTCCTCAAGTGTAATTTTTGCTTTTTCTAAAACTCTAGTAAGCACACTAAAAATATTGTTAGCATGCTCTCTTGCTGCAACTTCAGGCACTACTCCCCCAGTTTTATTATGAATGCATATCTGACTATCAGTATCCATAGCAACCAACTTATCATCCTCAAAAATTGCAATACTAGTATCATCACAAGATGTTTCTAAAGCTAATATTTTCACAGAAAGTATTAATTAAAAATAAATTTTTCTAATACTAATAAAAAAAATAAAAAAAGCAAAGTTGACTTTTAAAAATATTATTTTATAATCTATAGATAATAGTAATACTATCAAAAATAAAAACAAATATTAAAATAAAACTAAGGAGAAAAATTATGAGAAAAATCTATAATCTACTATATGCTGTTGATAGCCATGGTCATGGACGTGATTTAGAGCAAAAAGACGTCATGACTGTTTTTCAGTTCATGAAAGAAACTTTAGAAAATGGTGTTGGTATTATATGTTTTATGCCTAACACCTCTCCATCCATTGATAATTGTAAAACTCTAGAAGAATATATAGAGTTAATCAAAAAAGCAGAAGCTATGCTTGACCACAAAATAAAGGGATATGTATGGGGTGGCCTGACAGACACAAATCATGATGAAGTTATTAAAATGCTTTATAATGATCGTGTCGTAGGTGTAAAAGTTTATCCATTAAAATCTGATGGTAAGCCAGTTACAACTGGCACTGTTGGAATAAAGGATTGGTCATCACTTGAAAAACTACTTCAAATGATGAAAGATAGAGGAATAAATAAATCTATTGCCGGTCACTGGGAAGATCCTGAACTTGGTCATAGTGTTAAATCTGAATGTTCTAAACTTAGAGAAATGATTAAAGTTGCTTTTAAATTTCCTGAGTTTCGCTTCTATGCTTGCCATATAAGTAGCATTGAAGGAGCTATGATATTGCATGAATCTCAAAAATTAGGACTACAAATCATGATTGAGTTTTGTACTCATCATTTGTGGTTTTCAAGTGATGAAGTTGATGTAAATAATCCTCTATTTAAGTGTCTTCCTCCTATTAGAGGAACATATAATAGAGATTCCATAAGAAATTTTATTAAGGAAAATTACTTCAATCCTCTTATATGTATTTCAACAGATTCAGCATCTCATTCTAAGTGGAATCCTAGTAATGGAATAGCATCTCACCAGCACATGATTCAA
Source organism: uncultured Candidatus Peribacteria bacterium (assembly GCA_964527325.1). Taxonomy (GTDB): domain Bacteria; phylum Patescibacteriota; class Gracilibacteria; order BD1-5; family UBA6164; genus UBA6164. The sequence goes on from CAZGNU010000054.1 coordinate 8,776, forward strand.
ATTTTACTTACACTAAATTCTGATATGAATATACCAGAAAATAGTATAAATAATTTGATTTCATATAATGCAGCAAACTTTTTATGTTTACCTGTGCAAACTAAAACCACTACCTGGGAGTATTTCCCTCATCAAGATAATAAAAAATATAATAAAGGTGAGGTTGATAATGCTTTTCATGAATGTGAGTTTATGTATAGAATAAAAAAATAAGAAAAATTTAAAAAATCCCAAGCAGACATTTTTATGTCTAACTTGGGATTTTTTTTAATCACAAAACTTATCACAAAATAATTTTTGAATTTTTCTAACTTCCTTTTTAGATATTTTTCACAATTTTCACTTAACAATAGACTTATCAACTGTATTTATATTAAAAGGCTTTAAATATGAATCTACTTTCAGATTGTTGTCACAATCTCTTTTAATTGAAAAATTTCAAAATAAATTATTTTTATTAGAAGTAATAGGCATTACCAAAAAATCATCTCATAAATCTTCCCACAATAAAAGTGGCCTAAGTTTAAAGCTTGAAAAATCAGAAAACGGAAAATTGATTAGTAGTATATCTCATTTTTTATACATCTTGAGCATCATTTAAAGAATAAACAACATCATCATTTTCCCACAGTTTATTCAAAGATGTCTCAATATTTTTATAATATCAACTATCCTTGTACTCTTCTTGTTCCTGAAACTCATTCTCCAGTCATTTAGCTTTTATAACATCAACAGGAACAATAAGAAACTCCCTTTTATTTCTCCTTCAAATACTCACAAAATTTCTATTATATTTTGTTTCATCAAGTATTTCACCCATATTTGCTCTAAAATATGTAGCAGAATAATTCATAGTTTTTGTAGTAATTAAATAACATGTACATATTATACAAGAACTACAATTAAAAATCAAATTTTTATTTCCTTCTCCAAAAATAACACTTTTCTCATCCATTATATAACTTTCTTTTTTTATAATCATCTTTTTTAATCTGCTCATCAAATTCCATATAACTTGAAATTACTCAACCTCATAAATTTTTGTTTGTTCTGAAAAGTTTGTCTATGTTGTTGTAAAGTGATCTTAGGTCTTCATCTTTTAGTCTTTCTCAGTATGGTGGGTTTGATACGAGAGTTCCATATAGATCCTTATCTATATATTCTTTAAAATC
>CAZGNU010000055.1:0-9914 GCA_964527325.1 uncultured Candidatus Peribacteria bacterium
GTTATATATCTTTTTGAGGATTTGGAAAAAATTGCACTTGGGGGTTGAATTCAGGTCAAAAGATTTTTATATATTTTAAGTAAAAATAATTATATGTAAATAAGGCATTTTTTTTAAATTTATATTATTTGATATATTTGATAACAAAGATCAAAGTAATGATTATAAAAAATGCTAAAAAAGCAGTGTTTAGTTTTTTAATGAATTTAATTTTGAAAAAAGATTTTGAGTAGTACAAAAATCACTAATAAATTAGTGAATTTTGTATAAATTTTGTGGACGATGAGAGGGGATTTTATTATTGATTAGAGTTTAAATTAAATTTTTAAATTCCTCGTTAGTTATTCATAAATCTGAAATAATTGTTTTTATTACTCCTTTAGAAATATTTCTTCATGAATGATTAGGTAAAACAATTATAATACCTCTTTTATTCATCCATATTTCATGACTTCATTTTCACTTTCTTTTTAATGTAAATTATAATTTTTTAATTCTCTTATTTCTTCAGCATGCAATCATCTATAAGCTACAAAACAAATTCTAGAAAATGAAATATCTTCAATTCATTCTCTAACTTTTTCTTCAAATATTACCATATTATACTTTCCACCAACCTCAAAATTATCAATATATTTTTGTGGTTTATTTATATACTCCTTCATCATTAATTCATCCATTTGGTTCATTCTATCAAAGAATCTTTTTTGTTTATCTAATGGGAAAGTATTTAAACTTTGTTGTAATAATAAATGGTATTTTTCTACTTCAACTTTATTCAATTTACTTAGTAAATCAAAATCTAGTTTATTATTAGTTATTTTAAATATTTCTTTACTTAATTTTATTTGTCTTTCAAGATTATTTAATAGTTTTCTATTACTTCTTTAATACAGGTCTTAATATTTTTATTACCAATATTAATTAATTCTTTTTTTAATGCATCAATTAAAACTTTTTTATCGTTAATAACATAATCAAAAAAATGTTTTATATTAGCTTTAATTTCATAACATTTTAATTGATCAGATCCAGATCTTATTTTTCTATGAATATAAATTTCAGAAAAAAATCTAAAATATTCATCAAATAATTCTGTTACAAAACTATTTGATCTATTACTTAATAAATCATTAAAAATACTAATTTCAATTATTTTTTTGTTTTTTAAATGTATAAAAAGCTCTACTATTTCTTCATTTGTAAGATTATTAAAATCATCTTGAGTATTATCAACAAAAATATGCTCTTCTTGACTATTTTTAAATGGAAAAGTTCAATCATTATCAATTTGAAAAAACATTATAATTCTATTAAATTTATTATTCATAATTTTTATATTAGTATAGTAATTTTAATCACATGGATCAAATAAAGACATATCAACATCTAAAACATCTAGTATAATATCTTTATCACTTGAACTAGGTAAATAATGTCATGAACAATTTGTTATTTTTTTAATTGTTCACTGATTTGAAAATTCAATAGTTCATCAATAATCAATATTTTTATTTTCAGCTAAATCAGAATGAAAAAAACCATCTCTTCATTCTTTAACTTTTACAATTTCAATTTTTCAATCTTTAATAATATAAATATGTTGTCACTTAACTGTTTTAACTCAATTTTTATATTTATTTACGGTAATTCAATCAATTATTACAGATTCTACTGTTGGTGTAAATTTTTGTTGACGAATTCTTTTAAGCAATGTTTCACTTAATTCCTTTTCATAAATGAGTAAATTATAATCCCCTCCAACCTCAAAATTATCAATATATTTTTGTGGTTTATTTATATACTCCTTCATCATTAATTCATCCATTTGGTTCATTCTATCAAAGAATCTTTTTTGTTTATCTAATGGGAAAGTATTTAAACTTTGTTGTAATAATAAATGGTATTTTTCTACTTCAACTTTATTCAATTTACTTAGTAAATCAAAATCTAGTTTATTATTAGTTATTTTAAATATTTCTTTACTTAATCTTATTTGTCTTTCAAGATTATTTAACAATTTTATTAAATTTCTATAAGCTTCACTTCAAACTATAATTTCAAATGTTGCTCATGCTTTTTTTGTAAGATATGTCAGTGCAATAGCCTCTCAAACTAATGTTGATCAATATCATTCTAAATATCATCTATAATATTCAACTTGCTCTGATTTAATTGTTTCTAGATTATCTCTAATCCAAGTTATTCTTCTTTCTACTTCTGAAAATTTTTCTATTGTTAAATCTATCTCTTCCTGAATTTGAGCTCATTCCAAACTTATATCATATATTCACTTGTTGAGAATCTCATTTGATCTTTCACTATCTACAAAACTATCATATCAATAAAGTAATCACAATCATAATATTTTTGCAAATCTTTCTAATCAATCTTTTGTTCAATTAAAAATACTATTTCATAAATTATATAAATCTTTTGGTTGATTTAAAATTCACATTCATCAATCTATTATTCATTTTGATAATCATTTTTTATGCTCCAAAGTAAGATTAGGATCATTAATCATTATCCTTAATCAGTATTCTTTTCATAGATTAAACAGTTTTGAAAAGAATACATCATATTTTTTTTGTAATTCAGCATTAATTAAACATTCTTCAATATATTCAACTTGTGAATCTCAATTAGTTAATAATGAATTAGATCCTGTTAAAGGTAATGCTTCATTAGCTAGATCAATACAATTTTGTCTTTGTAACTGAGAATATAGATTATTATGTTCTAATAATAAAACATCAAAAGACAAAGAATTTAAAGATTCATCAATAATAATTTCTCAAACCTCTTCTCTTCAATCATCCACACCCTCTACTGGCTCACTACTATTACTCTTAACCCAATCATCCATTATCCTATTTACTTCCTCTTTTAATGCATCTGCATCACTCCACACTGTAGAAACATGCCATGTTCATCTATTGGCTACTTTGTATGTTGCTATATATCAATCTGGAACTTGGTAGATATTATAAGCTCCACCTGTCATTATAGTATATTCTCAATCCCACCATATAGTTTTTCAAGCATTCACTCAAGTTGCACTGTGTTGTGTTAATTTAATAGTATCTCTTGTTTCTTTTATTAATTTCTTTGCTAAAGATTCTTTTTGAGATTCTGACTGTGCAAGTGTATCTAAATACTTAAAATATTCATGATTTCATATTTTGTAATGTATTCAAACTTTTGCTGGGTAATTGCTTCAATTATTTAAATAATTATAGTGAACTACTGCTTTGAATTGACATAATTGGTCATTAGAATTTGGAATTAATTGTTCATAATTATCATATGTTCAGATATTTAAAACACTATTTTCAAGTTGGTTTCATATAGATTCTTTAACTCAGTCTCATTCTCATGGGTATGATTCATTAATTTTATATACCTTACTTTCCCTTTCAATTCAAAATGCTGAATAATCTCACCACATTAATGCTGGGTATTTAGTTTCACCATTTATATAATAAATCACTCTATTTGTTAATCTAACAGTTTCTCACTTGTATTCAAATGTTTCAATATGCTGAGTTGCTTTAATTTTTGCCATTTTTTCTGCTAGAATTTTTTCTAATTCTTCTTTAGTTATCTTATCTTCTAATTTAGCTCAAATTGTCATAGAAAATACTTTTCATCAAACTGTTATTGTTCAAGTTGATGATACTGCAAATGTATTTATTATTTCTCTTTCTTCACCATTCTCTGCCAACTCAAGCTCTGTTACAAGCTCATTTTTATCAGTATTTAATCATTCAAGTTCTTCATTTATTTGAGTTTGTTCATCTGTAACATCAGCTATTAATCATTCTTGAATGTCTATAGCTTCTAAATCATCTCAAAAATCTCATATCTGTTTTTTATATTTTTCTAACTTCTTTTTATCTGCTTTTATACTAGCTGTTATTTCATCTATTTCAGTTTTTAACTTATTATATTCTTCACTAAATTTTTCTACTTCTCATATTTGCAAAAATAATACTTTTAATATTAAGGCATTTACTTCCATAATTAAAATTTCTGCTTCAATTTTTTCTAATTCTTCTTTAATAATTACTCAAGCTATTTTCACTGACATATATTTTTTCCAGTCTTCTTTATGCTGAGCATTTCATATTAATTTTTCACTTGTTTTGTTACCATCATATTCAAAATACATTTTTGCTGGATAATCTGAAGAATATCAATAATTAACGTGTGCTGTTAATTTTTTTCAATATAAATTAAACAAATTATAGTCAAATACAAATAAGTCTGAATATTCTTTTGTACTAGTATCTACTTCATAATCATTTGAATTTGGTTTTTTATAAAAATCCACCATTTCTTGAAGTCTTTGTTTTGCTTTTTCTATTCAAAGACGTTCAATAATATACTTAAAATCAAGTCACAATATTTCTCTTGCCTGAGATTCATCAAGGGTTTTAATTAATTTTTCTTTTTCTTTTTTTCAAGCATTATATTCATCTATTTCTGTTTTATTATCTTTTTTATATTGTTCTAAATCATCTTGTTTTTGTTTTAATTCTTTTTGTTTTTGTAACAAATCTTTTTCCTCGGTTGCTATCTTTTGTTCTAATTCTGCTATCATTTCATTTGTAACTTGAGTTCATTGTGTAATTGTAGTTGATCAAATAGAGCTTAAAAATACTTTTCCTTCATAACTATCTTTTTCATAAACTGTATATGCATATTGATATTTTCAATCTAGATTCCCTTCAAGTTCTATCTTTTTTTGTCACCCCGATAAACTAGTATCAACCAAAACTTTAGAAGAATACTCTGAATCATTATATGTTCAAATAGCTCAAGATTGAAGATTTGATAATCATGTTTTTAAATTTGTTAAACTTGTTTTATTAGCTTCCAATTCTTCTTCTTTTTTTGTAATATCAGCTTTTAGAGTTGTTAATTCTCAATTTATTCTATCAACTTCAGCTTGATCTACTCAAATAACTATTTCTGTTAGATCTTGTGTCTCTGAGCTAGGATTTGAATCAATTACTAGATTATCATTTACTTCTTGTGTTTGTGAATCTGTTATTGTTCATGTTGTTATATCAGAAATCACAATTTGTGTATCATCTACTCATCAATTATCTTCTCATCAAGTATCTGTATTATCATCTTCACCACTACTTCAAGAATCAGTATCTCATCAACTATTATCATTTCAAGTTTCACATAACTCATTTATTGGTCAATTTATTTCTAAATCATTATATAATTCTTGTGTTAAACTAAATTCTCAAATACTAGAGTATCATAAATTATCTCTATATTGTTCTCTATATTGTATAGTTTCTCAGATATTTAATGTAAGCTCATTTGCTGGAATCCAGTTTTCTCAATCGTAAGAATATTCTACTTGTCAGTAATAATCTGATCATACTAAATTCATTGAAAATGCTCATGATTCTACTTTTTGATTAACTAATGATACAAAATTTAACCTATTTCTTTCCGCATTTAAAAAAATTGCTTTTCCTACATCATTTCAACTGTATAATGATTGTCTATATTGCAAAGTTTTTAATCAAAAATTTCTATTTTCAATAACATCATATATATTTAAATCATCTCTATCTACTTTTCAATCTCAATTAATATCATTCATTTTTAATCACATTAACATTCAATCTTCTCAAATATCATCTGTTCATAATCAAGTTATTATTTGATCTATTTTTTTTCTTATTAAGTCAGGACAAATTTCTCAATTTTCATTTTTAAATATTTCTAGATTACTTCCATATTCTCCAAACAATATATTATATACAAAATCAGAATAATATGATACAAACGAACCATCTATGTTTTTAGCTTTTATTACAGCATTTATAACTCAATTCATATCCTTATCAAATTCTTCATCTCTTCAAGAATAAGCTTCAATAACTATATTTGATTCACCAGTTAAAAAGTTACTTGCTAATTTTTGATTAAATAAAACAGGATCAATTACATATTTTCCATTTTCATCTGTTGTTGTCTCATATAAAACAACTCCATCCAGTGTTTTTAATACTACATTTGCATTACTTAAATTACCAAACATTTGCACAGTTGATTCTATTTTTTCTGGTAAAACTGTAACACCCGGATCATCTGAACCTCAACTTTTTGTATCTCATCATCAACTACATGACACAAAAAAAGGTAGTAGGGTTGATAGAGCAACTCTTCTAACTAATTTTTTTCATCATAATTTTTCTCAAGAATCTTTTGCACGATTAAACATAATTTCCCCTTTTTAAATTAATAATTAAATATAATATACTCATATGAGTATCGTGAGTCAAAGATTTATAAAATACACCTTTTTTCTAATTCTAAAATGATTTATAATCTTCTCATGGTTTAAATACATGTTCTATTCCTTCTGGACCTGTATAATCATCATTTATTGTTATTCTTACTTGCCATTTATTGCATGAATATCACCAATTTCTTATCCTTAATGATTTATCTTCTTTCATATAAGCATTTAATAACACTCTCATTTCTTCGATATTTTGAGCTCAATCTCTTGCTTTGTTTACAATAGTTGGAATCATGGCTTTTTGTCTTTCTCTTAAAGCCATAGTATTATTATAATATTTATCATCTACTTTTGCTTCAATAATATATTCTTCTTGAAAATATTTTACTCTAATTTTTAAAAAACCTTTTTTATTTGTTCACGAAATTAAAAATTTAAAGTCTTTTGTACCTAAAACCCTATGAAATCAAGAAGATACTCTGTATTCTAGTTCATAAAGATAATCGGTACTTGGTTCATGTTTAGCTACTAAATCATTTAATTTTTCGCTAAAAGCAACTTCTGCTCATTTTTCTCTTATTATTTCATGAAAACTTTTTACTCTTTTAAGACGATAATCTTGGGGATAATATAAATAAGTAATAGTTCAAAAAGAATCTTGAACTAAAATTTGAATTCAATTTTTTGAAAAAGCTAAAATTTTCATCCTATTTTGATCTTTTAATAAAAATTGTAAATTCTTAAACATTTCCTCTAAATTAGTTGCATTTGCAGATGCATTTTTAACTGCATTTCCCAAAAAAACTTTATTCTCGTCTCTTAAATGTAACACATAATCATAATATTTTTTATCTATTTTTTGATCAATTAAATATTCTTTTCAATCATATGTAATTTTTAATTTCATTCCATTTTCATAAGCATCAACTAAACTAAAAACACTTATAGCGTATGGTTTTAATTGATTTTTTTGATATTCTTTTTTAATATCTGGTTTTTCTAAAGATTCTGCAAATAGTCATATTAAATCCTCTATTTTATTAGTTTTTCATTCATTTTTTTTATATAAGCTACCAAAAAATCATTCTAAATTATTTGTTATTACTTTTTTTACTTCTAATTCTCTTTGTTTAACTTCTTTACTATAAGCATCAAAATATTTTTTATCTACTTCTTGATTAATAATATATTTATCTCAATTAAAATAAATAATAAATTCAAGTTTTGATTCTGAAATTACTCATAAATTTATTTTTCAAAGATTTTTAACTTCTAATTTATAAGATTCTAAATAATCTGGAAATGTACTTCTAACTGATTTTAATAAATCATGAACATTAATTGTACTTGATTCAAAAACACCATAAAGTGTATTAATTATTCATTCAAAAGTTTTTTGATTTTTTAATATTAGTTCGTTATATTCTGGACTTGATTTAACAAATTTTCACATATCTTCAGGATTACTTATTCACCTGGCTGTTAATCAATCTCTTATTCATTTAGCTCTTAATCAATCTCTTCTGCTATTTTCTTCATATCTATCTTCTTTTATTTCATCCCAAAAATATGATCATCAAATAGAAAGTCAAAAAATAGCTGAGAATAATAAAAAATAATAAAGCATCCATTTTTTTATATTTTTATTTTTTTCTTTTTCATATTCTCATAAATCATCTTTTTCTTCTTCATATTCCTCTCATTTTTTTCATAACACCTCATGTAAACTTGAAGCTACTCTTTGTATTTGAATACTTAATGCTTTTGGATCATCAATTATTTTTTCAAATTTTGCTGGCAATGCTCTATTTCTAGACATTTCTCTAGCTTCATTTAATTCTTCCTTAAAAGCATCCTCTGATACTACCTTAATACTAAAAATATTATAATTACGAAAAACTTCTCTTACTATCTTCATTTTTTCATCAAAAGTATTTTTATTTCTTATTTCTTGCTCAATTCATTTTTTAATTTTTAATATTATTTCTAAAAAATAATCTTTTTGTTTAAGTTCAGCTTCAGATAAATTGTGTTCAATGTATTCTTTAATACCACCTACTTGTTCTAATAATTTTGATAAATCATCTCTTTTTTTTATCTTTAATATACTGGTTTTACTTCTTTCATGATTAAAATTATTTATACTTCTATCTAAATCTCTATTTATTGAAAAATCACTCTCAGCAATTGATTTTAATAATAAATAAAAATCAATTATTGCCCTTGCTTCTTGAAGTTTCTTTATTCATTTTTTTGTTATAGAATAACCTACTTCAACACTATCTCAATCATTAATTTCTCACTCTACTCATTCAATATGATTTTCATCATATGTAAATCATACACTGATTAATAACTCCTCAATGCTAAATTTATCATTTTGTAAATATTTAGCTATTTCTTCTCACAAAAAACTATAAGCCTCAGCTAATATTTCTTTTTTTTCCTCTTCTTTCAAAAAATGTCATGAATTAATCTGATTTTTATTACCATTACTTAAATCAGCTCATTGTCACATATTATCTACCATAAATTAATTTTAAAATTATAAATTATTACTTTTTTTATACTAAAATATACGCATAAAATCGTGCCCATTTCTAAATATCAATACTTGTTTACCAAATATATCTTTATAAGATATAATTACATCTGCTTTTTCTGAAACACTATATAAAACTGCTTTTTCTTTAAACATAGGATTCTTTTTTAAAAAATATTCAAATCTTTTTCCCATTTCTCAAATATTATTAGCTCATTTTCTTGCAAGCACTAAAATATCTTTTATAACTTTCTCCCTATTTTGTCTTAATAAAAGTATTTTTTGATAAAATTTACCATCTAGCTTTAATCCATAATCATATTTTTTTCAAGCATAAGAAACCCTTAAATGTAATTTATCTTTTCATAATCAAATTAAAGTAGTACCTTCATATTGATTTTCATCCAATCCTTTCTTTCCAATTTCATCTTTAATTGACCTCACAATAAGTGATATCACTAACTCAATACTATCTGTATCTTCATAAACTTTTTTATATAAATCATCCAATACTCTTAAAAGAGTATCATTTATTTTTTTCTCTTCTACTTCTTCCCTATGTTCTTTATATTTTTCATAAAAATTTTTATCAATAGCTTGAGTATAAAAATGTTCTCTTCCATCATATACAATTTTAATTTCAAGTGAGTTTTGAGTAGCTTGTCAAAATTCTATATTTTCTATTTCTTCTTCCTTTAAATCATAATTTATACAAGATCTTTTAATAAAACTTTTATATGACCATAATAATGTTTCTATTGAAAGTCATTCTATTATTCCTTCTATATCAATTAAATCATCATATCATAAGCTCACTGTATTACTTAAAGCAATTTCATGTTTATTATATTCATGTTTATCATAGGCTACAAAAGATGACAAGCCAATTATTCAAATAATAAATATTCAATATTTATTTCCAATTTTATCAAATATTTTTGAAAAACTTAGCTTAGTATTAGTTTCTTCTAATTGTTCTTCACTCGATTGCTCATTAATTTCGGGTCATCAATTTTTCATTTTTTATTATTATATAAATAGCTTAAGTAAAAAATGAAGTGCAATTTTAAGAACTAAAAAAAGATATATAATAAC
>CAZGNU010000056.1:0-5673 GCA_964527325.1 uncultured Candidatus Peribacteria bacterium
TTTGAAATTGCAGAACAGAATGCATTTGGGTTACATTCTTAGATTGCACAATACGGTATTTAGTTATTTTTCTCTCGTTTAATACGTTATTAATAATAACATTTTATATAAATTTGTGCAAATTTTTTGTTTAAAAAAATAGAAAAATAAACTTTGTTTAATTTATATCCTTTATAATTCATTTAAATACAATCCTAATAAACTATTAGGAATAAATACAACTTTTTTATCTTTTATAAATTTTGCTTTAAAAAATGAATTAGTTGTAACAATATATTTTGTTATTTTTGAATCATAATCCTCTCAAAAACTTACAAAAATCTTAGGTATAGATTTTTTATTTCAAGATTTAATTTCTATTGGAATAAAATTTTCATATCATTCATAAATAAAATCTATTTCACTCTTTGATAATTTTTTATAAATTTTAATTTCATCAGTATTAAATTGTTTATTTTTTTGTAACTCATTAAATGCAAAATTTTCAACAATCTTTCAGTTATTTTCTCTAAAATTAAATGATTTTTCTAAAAAATTAATAACTCATACATCTGAAAAATATATTTTTGGTAAACTAGAATACTCTTTTGATTTATCCTGAAAATATGGATATGATCTAGAAATAAACATAGTTTTTTCTAAAATATTAAGATATTTATTTATATATCTTACTTTTATTCATAAAAAATCTCATATCGCTTCTTTTTTAACCAAATTTCATATTTGAGAATAAATATATGAGAAAAACTTTTTAAAGTCTATTAATTCTTTTTTACTTAAAAAGAAAGATATATCTCTATCTAAATATCTAGAAACTATTTTTTCTAATTCTTCTATTTTTTCTTCTTTTGTTCTAGAAGTAACAACTGCTGGATATCAACCAAAATTTAAATATTCTTTATAATATGGTTCTATAGATTTTATTATAGTTTTGGATAAATTATTTAATTTTAATGTATTTATTTTTAATCATTTATAATCAATAAATTCTAAAAAATCAAAACTATAAATAAATATTTCTTTTCATCTTCATACTAATGTTCATTTATTATCATCTGAATAAGTCCATAATCATGATCAAGTTACAATTATTTTTAATTTAATAGTTTTATCGTCGTATAAAGATTTTAATATTTTTTCTCAATATTTTACAAATTGAAATTCATCAATAAAAAAATATCATTTTTTATAAAAATCAACTCATAGATTTAAAGTAAAATAATTAATAAAATCATTTTTACTATTAAACTCTATGTTATAAAAATCATCTTCAAATGAATATAAATACTTGTTTCATTCTAATTCATCGTAAAGCATTTCAAGTATAGTTGTTTTTCATACTTGTCTTGTTCATAATAACAATATAAGCTTTTCTTTTTTTAGAGATTTATATATTTTATCTAAATATTTAGTTCTTCTATACATAAAATTAATATATTAAAAAATTATACTATTATAGTATAAATATTTTTAGATTAATTGCAATTTTTAGTACCAAAAACTTTAAAAAGTGTAGAGTTTTGGTACTTTTTTTGATTTTATAATAATATAAATATTCTACAATCCTATAATCTTCATCATCCCATCATACTTTTTATTAGCCACCCCGTTAGCTTTTTTATTTCACTCCTCAAGTTTTTTTTCTATTATATGAAAATTGTTTTCTAGATATTCTCTTTTTTCTCTGAAAGGTTTTAAATATTCATGAAGAATTTCAAATAATTCTAACTTTGCATGACCATATCAGTAATTTCATGCTAAATATTTTTGTTTTATTTCTTCTTGTTTTTCTTTAGTAGCAAATAATTTTATCAACGAAAATACATTACAAGTTTCTGGATCTTTTGGTTCTTCTAAGCCTTTAGTATCTGTTTTGATAGACATTATTTTTTTCTTTAGAGTTTTTTCATTCTCAAAAACTTTTATATCATTATCATACGATTTACTCATTTTTCTACCATCAAGTCATGGAATTAACATAATATCTTCACTAAAATGAATTTTCGGTAATTTGAAAAAATCTGTTTTATAAGTTTTATTAAAATTACCTGCTATATCACGAGCAAATTCTATGTGTTGAGTTTGATCTTTTCAAAGTGGAACTATGTCATAATCATAAGAAATAATATCAGCAGCCATCAAAATTGGATAATTGAAAGTAGCCATATTTATTTCACTATTTTTATTTTGAGAATCTTTAAAGCTATGAGCCCTAAGCATTAAACTGTATGGAGTAACTGAGTTTAATACCCAACTTATATCATTTATTTTTTCTATTTTTGATTGTTCATAAATAGTCACAGGAAAATCATCTGGTATAAGTGCAAAATAATCAAGAAGCATTTCTCTTTTATTTTTCTTCAACATCTCAGCATCATGCACTGTAGTAAGAGAATGCCAATCAGCTAAAAAGATATAAGCATCCTTCCCTTTTGCATAATCCAAGAAATTTTTTAATCCTCACAAAAAATTTCATATATGCATACCTCCTCCCGTAGCCTTCATTCATGTTAATACTTTTTTCATATTTATCATTATTAATTTGTAGGGGCACCCCCTTGTGGGTGCCATTTTTATTTTTTTATTTTTTTCACTTCCTTCTTATTCTTCTTTAAAACCTTATCAATATCTCTTAACAATCATACTATAAAATAAAATAAACTTATTCATATAAGTAATCATGCCATTCAGAAAAAGTGTTCTGAGATTATTAATATTATAAATGTTAAACTCACTGGGATTTCAAGAAACTTTGATAGTATTTTTGGGTTTAAATAATATGCTTCAACAGCATGTACCATAGCTATTAAAAGAACTATTTCTATTAGTATTGAATATCATCATATCATAGAGTAACCAATAATAAGAATTGGTATACTTGAAATAAAGACACCTAAAACTGGGATAAATCAAGCTATGAATACAATTAATCAAAGAGTTAAAATATATGGAAAAGAAGTGCCATGAATTAATCATATAATTATTAATCATATAACTGTTAATACAGAGTTTGCAAATGCTATCATTGTTTGAGCCTTGAATATAAGACCAAAAGATTTTACTATTTTTTCAAAAATTATTTTATACTCCTTATAAAAGAATCCAAAATTTGATTTTTTTATTTTTAATAAATATTTTCACAAAGTATGTCTATCAAGCAAAATTACAAAACTTAAAATAATTGACACAAGTACCTGTAATACTATAAATGAAGCTGATTTTAGGTTTTTGATAATTCATACCATATTCATAATATCCTGACTAGATACGATTTCACTAATAGACCCTCCTATTTCAGCATTAAAATTTTTAATTTCTACTAGTTTTCAAGTAACTATTCTAATAGGTTCAGATAAAAAAGGCAGATTTTTTGGTAATTCTGAAAGTTCGTTTACTAGTTTTGGAAGTAAATCTGAAACAGCAATAACTATTGCTCATATAAAAATAATATAAAGAGAAACAATCAAAACATTTATAGGAATAATTTTCTTTATTATTTTTCTAGTTTTTTTCTTATTAATAAATTTATCAATCACAAAATCTATTTTTTCTTTTAGATATTCAGATAAAGTGAAAAATAGGTATGCAAATATAAATGTCAACAAAAATAGTACTAAAAATTCACTTAATATATATATAAGTGATATTAAAAGAAAATATGCACTAAACTTATAAATAAATTTTTTAGTGAATAATAGGTCTACGAAGTGTTTTATTTTTGTCATAAGATATTGTAATAAATAATGTCTAATAATTTGAATCCCTCCCCCCTGCGGGTACTCCCTTTGGAAAAGGGAGAAATTAAATATATAATTATAATAAGACTTTTTATTATTTTGTAAAAAATAAATTTGTATTTAGATTCTATATTTATATAATATATTGGTATTTTATAAAGTAATTATATATTTATGAACCATACTATAACTACCTCTTTGAATGATAAATTATTTAATTTCGTGAATTCTGAGGCAAAAGCTAAAAATATAACAAAAAAGTCAATTATTGAGAAATGACTTATGTATTACAGAAAATATGAAATGGAGTCAAAAATAAAGACTGGATTAAAATCTAGAAAAAAAGAATATAAAAAAATTAATTCTGATTTTAGTTGTGCTCAATTTAATTCAATAAAAGACTAAGTATGAAAATTCATAAATATGATATTTTAAAAATAGATTTAAATCCAAGAAAATGACATACTCAGGCTTGAGTTAGACCATGTGTTGTAATTCAAAGTAATATTTTTAATAAATACTCTAGCACTATTTTGGTGGTACCATTAACTTCTGTAAAAAAAAACATATTTCCTAGTGAATTTTGGATAAAAAAATCAAAGACTAATTGATTAAACAAGGATTCTAGATTTCTCTGAAGTCAAATCATCACAATAGATAAGGATTTTATTGTTTGAGAGTTTTGAAAATTAGAAAAAAAGTATTATTCTCAATTATCAGAAGCAATAAATATTTCTCTTGATTTAAGTAATGAATATTAGAAAACAAAAAAACTACTTTTTCAAGTAGTTTTTTTGTTTTTAAGTATTTTTTGGATAATATACATATCATGTAAATCAAGATTTTGTACTTCATCATGGTCTTTTTTTTGGAGCTCATCAGTAATAGTATCAATCAGGAGTTACAACTTCTACATGTCAATATAAATTCCTTACTTTATTTCAAAATCATTTATTGTAAACAAGTATTCATCAAGGTTTAGCTTCATTAGGATTAGAAATTTTATATTTAACAAAGTTTGGATTTTCATCAAGAAAATAACTCCATTTATATCAATCTCTTCACGAAGTTGGTAATCATGAAATTCACATAGCCAATAAAGCTTCTCAAACATTTGCTCAACAACTAGCTCATCATCTATATCTAGGATATCATTCTGTTTTTATAAAATTTGCAAACTTTGTAGCTCATTTAAGTGTATCTTCATACGTTTTTTCTAATTTTGCTAGTTTTATTTGTTCACGTCTTTTTAGTTTTGCTTTGTATAAATCAGACATTGCTTTTTTAGGTTTTTTCACTTGAATCTTTTTCTTAGCAACAACATATTTTTTCTGAATTTCTGGAAGTTTTTCTTCTATAATTGGTTCCTCGATCACCAATTCTTTTCATGTCACTGCAGCAGTTACTATCTTTTCTACATCAGCTCTTATAGAATTATCTACTGAAGCTAACATTTTTACAATTTTTGCTGGTATTTCTTTTAATTTTTGTTTAAAAAATTTACCTAATTGAGCATCTAACTCTTTTTTTGTTAATTTTTTTTGTATAGATAAATCATAAATATCATTATTAATTTGTTTTTTTAAATCATTAGATATTAATATTCTCATATCTTCTAATGAAACTGATGGTGGTAAATTTTCTGAAATTATATAACTATTTATAGCTAAAACTATATCTCTTTTTTTATTAATAAAAGCTTTATCTATTTCTTTTACAGCATCATCATAGCTTATTACTATATACTTGTCTTTTAATTCTGTTGTAGATTTTAATAAATTAACAACCAATTTTTGAAACTTATTTACCTTAACTTTTGGTTCTTTTTTAACTTTTGATTCTTTTGAGACTCTAGGTTCTTTTTTAACTTTTGGTTCTTTTGAGGCTCTAGGTTCTTTTTTAACTTTTGGTTCTATTCATAATCTAGGTTGTTTTT
>CAZGNU010000056.1:5683-9516 GCA_964527325.1 uncultured Candidatus Peribacteria bacterium
TTTAATATATTTTTTTAATAATCTATCAAGTTTTTTTACTGATTTAATAATCATATTATAATCATCAAAACCATTATCAGGTATTTTATACAATTGTATATCTCTTGAAATAATACCCATTTGATTATCTATACCTAAAGCACCAAAAGTAGATGTAATTACCGCTAAAGGTTCACTAGGATTTAAAAATTCAAGTAATTTATTTCTAGACTGTCTTTTCTTATTATATTTTTTTACAGCTAATTCTTGTTGTTCATCATATATATCATCATAAGGTTTTTTCATTTGTTTCAATAATCCATATAACTTTTCAAAATCTTTATCAATTGTATCTTTTATTTCAGGCATTATAGGCTTTTTCTCTGATTGTTCTTCAGCAAATTGTAGATTACTATCTACATTTTCTGTAGGATTAAAATATTTTTTTATTGCAAAAAAAGTATCCTTTCAAGGTTTTCAATCTACTCAATCTTTACCAATATCTATTCATTGAAGTTTTAAATATAATTGAATTAATGCTACCGCTTCTAATGATCAATTAAAAGAATTAGCACCTAATGATTCTCTTAATGTATTTACATCAGGAATATTTTTTAAATTTTCTAAGGCATTTTTTGCATTAAAGATTATCTCTGTATTATTTACAATTTTTACAATTCATGCTTTTTTCATACTGGAAACAATACTTTCTCTTTTTTTAGATCAAGCAGTTAAATTTCAAATATGTATATCTCTTTCTAATGTTGAAGTCATATAATTTTCCTCATACTCAGAAAAATCTCATGATAGTTTTATCAAATCATTTTTATTTATACCTACTGATTCACCAAAAACATTATCTAAAAGACCTTTTCTTTTTGTTTGAGGTTTATCTTTTACTATTTTTGGAGATTCCTTTTCTTGTATATCTTTTACTATTTTTGAAGATTCCTTTTCTTGTATATCTTTTACTATTTTTAATTCTTCTATTGTATCTGATCACAATTTTTCTACATTTTGTATATATTCATCCTCTATTTTTTGTTGTTTAGTATTATTACCTAAATTTTTATCTATCAAAGAAACTATTTTATTATCTATTGGCACATAAAAAATTATTTTTTCTTTTCTTTTTATTCTAACATAACCTTCTTCAAATGTTAATATATCATATGGATTTATTTCAACTCTTTTATCTTTTGTTTCTTCTTTAAGATTACTTAAAACCTTCATATAAAAATTTTTATAATCTTCTCAAGGCTCTAGTCATAATTTTCTAGCTAAATCATGTATTTTATGACCATAATCATTTTCTGTTTCAAGTTCAACTGAAAATTTATTCAATTGAGTTTTTTCACGTTTTTCATTATTTCAATAATCATAATTATCAGGTGAAACTAACCTAATTTTTCAAGAATATGAATATCATGATCAATATCAATCGGTATGATATAAACATATAATATTTGAAAAAGTATTTTTAAGTTGTTTTAAAATATGCATAATAAAAAATTAGTAAAGATTTATATTCTTACTAATTTTATCATATATAGGAAATGTATGCAAATATCTGTGTACTAATATTCTAACCCATCCCCCTTCGGGTACTTCCCTTGGAAAGGGAAGAAAATTAAATATTTTCAAAATTAAGTCTCAGTAAACTTTCATCAGCTTCAACTAGTCTTACTTTCACACTATCTCATAACCTATATTTTTTTCATGTTTTTAGCTCTACATGTTCTTGTAATTCTTCTCTAAAATCAGTTTTTAATAATTCTACAAATCATTCAGCAGTATCAGGTAATGCTACAAAAAATCATTTTGGAAGTACTCAAGAAATAGTTCATTCAAACTCTTCTCAAACTCTATTTTTATAATACTGAACAATATAGTAATCTTTAACTTTGTATTCTAATTTTTCTGCTTTTCTTTCTTTGTCTGAAGTATGTTTTGAAACATCATCAAGTATATTATTATAGTGTCCAAATCTGGTATTATTTAATTTTCCAGTAATTTTTTCTTTTATTATTCTATGAATTTGTAAATCTGGGTATCTTCTAATTGGTGAAGTAAAATGACTATAAAAACTAAGCCCAAGACCAAAATGTCCAAAATTTTCTTTTGAGTATACTGCTTTTGAAAGTGTTCTAAGTATTATTTTTTCAATAACCTCTTTAGCTACAACCTCACCCCTAACCCCTCTCCTTTGGAGTAGAGGGGAATTTAATTGGTCTTGATCCCTCTCCTCCAAAGGAGAGGGTTGGGGTGAGGTTATTTTTTTCAATAGCTCTGAAAATTCTTTTGTATTTCATTTTTTAAACTGAAAATCTATTCCAAATAAATTAAGAGTATCTTGAAGTTTTAGTAAGTTATCAGCACTTGGTTCCTCGTGAATTCTATATAAAAAAGGTAAATCAGAAAAATATTTACTAACAGATTCATTAGCTGAAATCATAAATTCCTCTATCATTTTATTTGAATCAAATCTAGGATATTCTTTTATTCAAACTGGATTTCACTTATTATCCAAAATAATTTTTGTTTCTGGAAATTCAAAGTTTAATACTCACTTTGATTGTCTATATCTTGTTATTTTTTGTTTTAGGGTGTTTGCTGTTTGAAGTTTAGAAACAACCTCACTTTTATTTTCTCATAAACCAACCTCACCCCTAACCCCTCTCCTTTGGAGTATAGGGGAAAATGTACCCTCCTTCTCCCCCAAGGGAGAGGGAATTCAAGGGTGAGGTTTGTCTTGTTGAGATGAGGTTACAATCTCATCCACTTCTTCATAAGTTAACCTATAATCACTTTTAATAATAGACTCATAAACCCTTGTCTTTGTAATCTTCCCATTATTTCAAATAGTCATTTCACAAGTAAGGGTAAGTTTTTCTGTGTTTGGATTTAGACTACAAAGATCATTACTTAGTTTTTCTGGTAACATAGGAATAACTCTGTCTACCAAATAAGTAGAAGTAGCTCTTTTATATGCTTCTTTATCAAGTGTACTTTGTTCAGTTACATAGTGTGCAACATCAGCTATATGTACATAAAGCTTATATCATTTAATCCCTCCCCCTTCGGGTACTCCCTTTGAAAAAGGGAGATTAATTTGTTCTATTGAAATTGCATCATCAAGGTCCTTTGCATCAGCTCAGTCTATTGTGAAAGTAAATAGTTTTCTTAGATCTTCTCTTTTTTTATATTCTTTTTTAGGAATATTTGTTCAAAATTTCTTACTTGCTTCTATTACTTTTTTTGGAAAATCTATTTTTCATCCTCATTCAATAATAAGACCTAAAACTTCAACACTTTTATCTCACTTTTTTCATATTATTTTTTTTATGACTCACTCTGGATTTCTTCATTTCCATTCTTTTATTAACACTCAAACAATATCCCCTTGCTTTGCTTCCATAGAAAATTTTCATGGAACAAAAATATCATTTTTTATATTAGGATTATTAGGTTTAACAAAACCAAATCTATTATTTTTTCCAGGTAAATATTCTCAAACTACTAAATCTGTTTTTCTCTCTATCACCTTAGTTACTTCTGCTTCCTGCTTTCACTTAAATATTTTTACACTTGCCTCAACTCTATCTCAATCTAATGCTCAGTTTTTATTACGTCAAAAAACAAAGAATCATTTATCTATTCCCTCCACATCCACAAATCAAAAATCTCATTTTCATTGAGAATATATTCAGTTTATTATTTTTTTATTTTTCATGAATATACTATAATTACAATCATAAAAAAAGCAACCTACCGTACTAAGAAAGTTAAAATGTAACCGAAACATGGTATACTAAAGAGGTATTTAACCTCTAATTAACCATATTATGAATATG